>DATIRX010000303.1:0-8408 GCA_035469225.1 Bryobacteraceae bacterium | reverse complement strand
CAAGCGCAACATGCCCAAGGGCCGGGCCCTGGGCGTGGCGTTCCAGTTCGCGCATCGCGGATACTTTGCCGAAGTCGTCGATCTGACCGTCGACGCCAATAGCAAAGTGAAGATCAACAAGGTCTGGGTGGCGGCGGATATCGGACGACACATCATCAATCCCAGCAATGCCGAGAATCAGGTGCAGGGCTCGGTGATCGAAGCGCTCAGCAGCGTAATGTCCTGGGAGATCACCTTTGAGCGCGGCCGTGCGATGCAGCCCAACTTCGATAAGTATCCGCCGGTGCGAATCAGTCAGGCGCCGCCGGAGATCGAAGTGCACTGGTTGAAGTCGGACAATCCGCCTTCGGGACTCGGCGAGCCGGCCGTTCCCGCGATCCTGCCCGCAGTGACCAATGCGATCTTTGTCGCCACAACCAAGCGGATCCGGTCTTTGCCCCTAGCAAAACACGGTTTCAGCTGGGCGTAAGGGTAGGTCCGGCCTTCAGGCCGGATAAGTTGCGGGCCTTCAGGCCGGATAAATTGGGTAGGTCCGGCCTTCAGGCCGGATAGGTTGCGTGTCCGACCTGAAGGTCGGACCTACTAATTGTTTGCCGGCAGCGCGAACGCGACCAGTTCCGCGTTATACCCTTGCCCGCTGATCGCCACCACGATGTACTGCTTACCGTTGAGCGAGTACGTCATCGGTGAACCGCTTTGGGGAGCAGGAATGTAGACCTTGCCGGCATCCGCGCCGGTGGCCTTGTTGTAAGCCCGCAGGTACGCTCCGCGGCGGCCGTCGGCCATCGTGACCACGCCCTTTTCGCCCGCCACCAGCAGCGTTTTCGTGACCAGCGTTCCCGCCTGACCGGGCCGGCCCGTGCGCGGGATATTCTTGCCCTGGAGCGCAGGATGATTGCGGATGTTATCCGGTGTGTCGCCGTGCGCGACCTGCCATACGATCTCGCCCTTGTTGAGATCGATCGCCGTGAGGCGTCCGTACGGCGGCTTGAGCAGGGGTAAGCCTTGAACATTCAGTCCAGCGCCGGCCGCAGTTGGCGAAGTCGCCGATGGATCGCGCGCCTGACCCGAGATATACATCATGTCCGAGCGGGTTCCGCCGGGCACCAGTCCGATCGCGGTCACCGTTGTTTGAGAGGAGACGTAGGCAATATGCGTCTCCGGATCGTACGATCCCCCCGGCCAGTTCGATCCACCGCCCGCCGTAGCTGCAGTCAGAGTCGCCAGAGGACCCTCGAAATTGCTCACCACCGGGGGCGTAAACATCGGCCCGAGCTTATAGCGCGAAGTCAACTTCACCGCTTCGGCTCGCAGCGCGGGCGTGAAGTCGATCAGGTCGTTGATCGAAATGCCCTGCAGATCGAAGGCCGGAGGCTTGGTCGGAAAAGGCTGCGTGGGTGAATACCACTCGCCGGGAACATTTCCTTTCTCGACGGCCTTCTCGACGATCGGCCAGATGGGCTCACCGGTTTCGCGGTTCAGCACGTACATGAACGCCTGCTTGGTGGGCTGCGCGACCGCCTTCACCGTGCGGCCGTTGATGGTGATGTCGGTCAGGATCGGCGGACAGGGATTGTCCATGTCCCAGATGCCGTGATGAATGTACTGGTAGTGCCACTTACGCGCGCCGGTCTTCAGATCCACGGCTACGATGCTCTCGCCAAACAACCCGGCCCCTGGGCGATGGCCGCCGTAGTAATCGCCCGTAGGCATTTCCACGCCGATGTAAGCCAGACCGAGCTGTTCATCGATCGACATCTGGCCCCACGCGCCGGTGTTTCCGGTATAGGCCCAGGAATCCTGCTCCCAGGTGTTGAGCCCGAACTCGCCCGGTTTGGGGATGGTGTGGAAGATCCATAGCCGCTTGCCGGTGCGCACGTCGTATCCGCGAACATAACCCTTCACGTTGGTCTTGCTGGCCGGAACACCGCCGGGTTTGTGGGCCGCGCCGACCACCACCGTGTTTCCCGCCACCAGAGGCGCCGAATGCAGGCCGATATCCGGGCTGAGCGAATCGATCTCCTGATCATCCTCCTGCTTGAGATCCACCATGCCTGCCTTGCCGAAGCCGGCGATCTTCGCCCCGGTTTTGGCGTCCAGCGCGACCATTTGATATCCCGGAGTGACGTAAATGATGCGCTCCTCGCGTCCATCGGTCCAATAGGCCAGGCCGCGGCCGGAAAGCTGACGGGGAGCGGCCTCACCGCGCTTGCCTTCATTCTCGCCGTGCACCCACAGGAGCTCACCGGTGGCCGCATCCAGGGCGACCACGGAGCGCCGTGTTCCCGCCGTGGAATACAGGACGCCTTTGACCATGAGCGGCGTACTTTCAAGATTTGCTTCGGGACGTGGGCCCAGGTTATCGGTCTTGAAGCGCCAGGCGACTTCGAGTTTGTCGAAATTCGCGGCGTTGATCTGGTCCAGCGCCGAATACCTGGTATTGCCGAGATCGCCGCCGTAGGTCGGCCATTCTCCATTCTTCGCCCCGGTCTGCGCTAAAAGGGGCGTCACTAACAGCAAGCATGCTAAGAATGTCCGCTTCATGGCGTTCTCCTCGTACCGTCGATCGATTATATACTGCCTGGGCTACTGCGGTTTTTCGTCGGGATTCGATCCGCCCAGAAACAGGCGCTTTCCGCTGGTGAACGTAATATTCGATCCGTTGGCCCGATTCTCGCCGTTCTTGGCCTGATAGCCCTCCACGATGACGACGGTCCCCTCCTGGAGCGACTGCTTGGTGAAGCCGCGGCGCAGAAGAATGTTGGGAGTGCCCCCTTCCACCATCCAGCTGGTGACCTTGCCGTCGGGGCCTTTGACGTCGATGTGGATCCAGGCGTGCGGATTAATCCACTCCATCTTGGTGACGGTTCCCTGCAGCTTGACGGGTTTCTTGATATCGAATTCCGCGGCGAAGGCATGGTGCGCCCAGGAAGGAACCGCCGACAGCAGGGACGCCGCGAGCAAAACCGTAACCTTCATTGCGCTCCTTTTCTTTCTTCGGCGCGCGCTCCCGTGAGTGCGTTGTACATGTAGTAATTCCCCTCATGGCAGGCGTACTCGTAGAGCCGGTACTCCGCATCGCGCTTCAAGGGAAACTCGACCGACCACGGCTTGGTCCAGGTTTTCGGATCGTCTATGGTGATGCGATAGTCCAGAGTGCCGGGGCCGGTTCGTGTGAATCGCTCCACCACGCGCGCGGCGTCACTCAGGTTGGCGTTGTTGATCTGCGTCTGACTGTTGAAGTTGGTGGTTTCGACCACTAAGGTGTTGCCTTCCCAATGCCCCCGCGAATCGCCCATCCAGGTGCGGATGGCAGAAGACGGATGCGGACGGCCGTCTATCGGAATCACGCGGGTTTCGTGGATCATCTCGTTGCGCAGAACGACCACGCCCGGAGCTTGCAGGATCTGATTCCCGTCGTTATAGGTCGATGGCAGAATGGAGCCCAGCAGCCCCCGCGTGATGCAGCGGTCCCACAGGCTCTCGTCTTCCCAGGAATCGTGGCAGCCCCCGGCGGTTCCAGCACAAGGGCGCGCCCGGCGGGATGCCCCGCGATCCGCGGCAGTCTTCTGTGCCTCCGCCGTCAAAGGAGGAATCCGGCCATCGGGTGGATCCACCACCAGCGAAGCCTGGCGGTTGGGCTTGCCCCGATCATCCCAGTAGAGCGGAGGACCGATGCTGACGCCGTTCGAGCAGGTAGTCTGCGTGTTGCCTAAGCCGCCGCGCGATGGGTCGCAGCGCGTGGTCTCGTTCACGGTTTCCTGGGAATCGACGTCGGCCTGGCGCTTGGCGCGCTCCACGCGCTGGGCGAACTCCTGATCGCTGAGCACAGCCCGCGTGCCCAGGCTGGGATCGCGCTGCAGCGGCGTGCCGACCATTTCCGTGCCTGGCCAGACTCCCTGCAAGTCGGGATCGCCCCAGGGCGTTTTCGGTGGCGTCCAGGGCTTCTGCTGGGCGGCCAGGGGCGCCAGGATCGCCAGCCAGCCGATGGAAGTGAGAAGCCGAAGCATAGGCAGCGCCCTTCATCATACAGCAGCGTTCCGCAAAACAAAACGGCCTCGCTACCGAAGCAGCGAGGCCGTCATTTCGAAAACGAACCGTGGCTAGAAAGTGAACCTGGCCACTAAAGTTCCGTTGCGGGGCTGACCGAATTGCGTACCCGTGGTCGCCAGATTGATATACCCGAATCCGCCGCTGTTCAACCCGGTCGCCGGATTCTTGGACTGCGCGTTCAGGTAACCGGCATTCGACGGGTTGTTCAGATAGGTCCGGTTGAAGACGTTGGAGAAATCCACTCGGACCATCAAGTTCATCCGTTCGGTGAACTTGAACGTGCGGCCGAGGCCGATGCTCTCGTTGGGATGCCGCTGATAGCGGAAGTCGCTGTAGAACTCCGCAGAATTGCTGAACTGACCGTTGGCCGGGTTCGCCCAAGCAGCCGGATTCAGCGCAAACGTCTTGGCCGGATCGAAGCACTTGCAGTTGATGTCCAGCGGTGTGGTCTGCGTCTGACCGTTCCGGTCCACCCAGGTCGTGGCATACAGGGGCTGGCCGGCAACACGATTGGCCAGAGTGTTTTGGAATAGCTGGGAGTTCAGAGTGGACGCCGTGGTCGGAGTCGCAATCGGAAGACCGCTGGCATATTGCAGAATGGTGCCGACGTTCCAATCCCGCACCGCATACGAAAGCGCCTTGTTGATCCCCAGCTTCGGCGTGGTATAGCTCGCCGAGATGACGAACGTGAACGGCTGGTCGAAGCTCGATAGGCTCTTGCTGTTGGCAGGATTCGCGATGATGTTGTTTAGGACAGCATTGCTATCGACGCCTTGTTGCAGGTTCTTCTGCCAGGTGAACGCGCTGGTGAAGGTCAGGCCATGGGAGAAACGCTGGGTGGCCTTGGCTTGCAGCGAATCGTACCAAGTCTTGCCGAGGGGCGACCCAATGGCATTGATGGTCCCAAACTGCGGGAATGGCCGCAAGGACTGAGCCAGGGTCTGCGAACTGGAGAAGCCCGCATAGGGAGCCCTGAAACCTGCCGCCTGAACCGCCGCGCTGCCGAGCTGTTGCGTCAGCAATCCCAGTTGTGTCGCATTGGTGATATCGATTCCCCGAGCCGCTAGCCGCTGCGGTGTCAGGGCGTTGACGTTGACCAGACCGCCGGCATTCCACCAGACTCCGCGGTTGCCCACGTAGGACACTTCCAAAGCCAGATTACGCGTAATTTCCCGCTGGATCCCGAAGCTCCACTGGTTCTGTCTTGCGGGACGCGCAATGCCAGCATCGATCAAGCCGGCGTTCGAGAATCCACCCACACCCAAGACCGGAGTGCCCTGATTGCCGATGGGAAGCAGAGGCGCAATTCCCGGGTTGAAGTTTGGATAGGAGGGGATGGAGGAAGCGGGGATGCCGTTCGCCAGCGTCATGGATGGTTGACCGAGACCGGTGTTGCCCACGGCGTTGGACGCCGCAATGCCGGCCGTGTTGACACCGCCGTTATTCGTTGACGTCGCGTTATAAACGATGCCCCAGCCGGCGCGGAACACCGTCTTCGGGGTGATCTGATACGCCATGCCGATCCGCGGGCCGATGGCGTATGGATAGTTACTGGCAAAGTTACACTTGCAAGTAGCTTCAAAAATCCACGCTCCGGGATACCCTCCCGCGTTGGGATTGGCCAAGGCAGGCGAGAAGCCCATCCCGCGGCCATATTGCTCCTTGTAGTAGGTCCCGTAGTCCCAACGCACGCCGTAATCCAGAGTGAGCCTCCGGCTCACCTTCCACGAATCCTGGAGGAAGAAGGCCAGCTGTTTCTTTCCAAAACGAAACGCGGCCGGCTGGGCGATGCTGTAATTATCCACTCTTCCCATCAGGAAGCTGGCATAGGGGAAGCCCAGGGAACCGCCCGAAAGAGTCGTGCCCACAAGATATGGCAGACCAGTTTGGTTCGTCGTGAAATTAAAGGTCCCGCTGGTTCCAGTGTAAGAAATTGAAGGTGTGCCGTTGAGGTACAGTTCGCCACCAAGCTTGAACGTATGGTTTTGTTTGACCCACGTCGCGCTCGCGTTGAACGAGGGTTTTTCCCAGAAGTCGTTGCTCTGGCCAGCGCTAGGGCCCAAATTGCCGATACCGCCCGCCGCAGTACATGCAGCGCCAAAGCCAGCAGGCGGACAGAGTCCCGTGAAGACCGGGACGTTCCGATTCAAGGTCGCGCCCACCAGGCCCAAGGTAGCCGCCGCGTTGAAGTCAGTAATGGGCGCGGCGTCATAGAAGTTGTTCAACTGGTAACCGGCACCCAGGTGCAGAAGCAGCGTCGGAGTCAGTGTCTGGTCATAGTTCAACCGCTCGACGTGCGAGTGGATGAAGGTGCCGCGGGTGGCCGTAATCTGGTCCGGCAGACCTTCCGAGGCGCCATAGGTCGGTGAATACGCCGAATCCGTGTGGGTGAAGGAATAGTAGAACGACAGCTTACCCCTCGATCCAATATTCTGATCGAGCTTCACGGCGGGAATGGTCGAGTGACGCGTGCTGGGATACGTCGGAAGGTAGTTGTTGAACAGTCCCGGCAGATTCGGTTCCGGAATGAACTTTTGCACATTCAGCGCGACTTTGTCCAACTGGTTAGTCGGAACGATGTTGCCCGTGAACGGGTCCGCCACGGTCTGTCCGCTGGGGAGAACCCGAATTGAACTCGGATCGTAAATGGTATTGGCGATCAGTGGCCGCCCCAAGACGTCATTGGAACCAGCGCCGCCCGGCAGACTCAATGCCTGCCCTCCGGCTTTCAAGGCGGAGATAGCCTGGCTGAAATTGCCCTGGCGGTAGGCATCGATGGGAACCGTGATGGGAATATTGTTGATCGTCTGGGTTTCGCGGAACTGCTCGAAGTTGAAGAAGAAGAAGGTTTTGTCGTGCCCGTCATAGACCTTCGGAATCGAGACTGGACCGCCGATGGTCCATCCGTAGTCGTTTCTTCGCGCACGCGGCCGTACCAATTGCCCAGACTTTAGGCTGTTGGTGGACCCGGCATCCGTAAACGGCGTGCCCGCGTTGAGGGCTTCGTTCACCAGGTAGTCGTAGACCGTACCGTGATACCCGTTGGTGCCGGACCGCATGGTCACGTTGAAGAACCCGCCCCCTGCGGCGCCAAATTCAGGAGCAAAGTTGCTCGTTTGGACGGATATTTCCTGGATGGCGTCCACGCTCTGTTGCACCTGCGCGGCGGCATACGGGAAGCCCTGATTGGTGGTGTCCATTCCTTCCACGTGATAAGCCTGCGAATTGCTTGGCGCTCCATTGATCTTGACCTGCGAGTTGGGTGCGTAATACGTCCCCGGAATCACCTCCAGGACATTGTTCGGATTGCGAATGCCCGAGCTCCCGGACGCTGCGCTGCCGACGCCCAGCATCGGAAGCGTGTTCAACATTTCATTCGTGACGTTATGGCTCACGTCGGCCGTTTCCGTCTTCAGCAAGGAGGAATCCGCGGCAACGGTCACGGACTCGCTGACCGCGCCGACTTGCAGGTTGGCGTCGATACGCACCACTTGTGCGGTGGACACGGTAATGCCCGTGCGGACGAATTTCTTAAAACCGGCCACGCTGACCGATACCTCATATGTGCCGATCGGCAACTGGGCAATCGTGTAATTCCCGGTGGCCGTGCTGACCGCTGCGAATACGGCCCCGGTATCGACCTGCTTTGCTTCGACGGCCGCGTTGGCCACCACGGCGCCGCCCGGATCGGCAATCGTACCCGTGATGGTCCCGTTGCCGGTTTGTCCGGAAAGCGCACCTAGCAATAAAAACGCACACAAAAATCCTGCTGTTAAAAACCGCATGTATGAATGCCCCCTCAAAGTTCAAGTGGCCGAGTGGCCACTTCTCTTCGAATGTTAAAGCTACGACCGCCTGAATGTCAACGAAAAAGGCCCAATTTTAGGGGTCTGGAAGCTTTTTTAACCTTGCATGCAGGTGTGTCCGGCAGTGCCTTCTAGGGGATACATCAGGCGGGATAAAAGCACTTCCAGAATCCGTAAATTGGGAACCGGTTTTTGGCCGCGCAACAGACGCCCCGGAGGTATAATTCCTAGTCTCAGGAGGCGCGACATTGCGCATTTGCCGACTCCACAGCTTCCTACTCTTATTCACCTTCGTCGCCCCCCTGTTGAGGGCGGCCGATGGGCGCGCCATGGGCTTGACTCCCCGAGGCAGCCGGATGGAAGCATTCGCAGTCTCTGGCGCTCTCCCGACTGCACGCACGGTCCTGCTGATCGGCGGATTGAATGGGGACAACAGATCGGCGCAAATGGTCGCGGCCGCCGTCGCGGCTTACCAGAGCGAGAGGCCCTCTCTTAGACGTCTTCGCCTGCTGGCGATTCCGCGCGCAAATCCCGACAAGAGTCCTCTCA
>DATIRX010000302.1:0-23070 GCA_035469225.1 Bryobacteraceae bacterium | reverse complement strand
TTCGATATCGAGAACGTCAAGAGCGTTCTCGAATTACGGCCGCTCATACAAAAGGCTTAAAGCTTTTTAGACCACGCCACGATCGCATCGGCCACCGCATTGGGTTGCTCGACAATGATCGCGTGCGCTGCGTGCGGGATTCGCACCACCGTAACCCGCTTGGCTCCGAACTCGTCCACCAGTTCATTGCGGGCAGACGGGGGCTTGTACGGATCATCTTCACCTTGAATGTCCAGAAGGGGCACACTGCCGGCAGCGTAGTATTCTTTTTGCGGCGTCGCATCGCGCGCGATAATCTCCGCGGCGCGCACATTCGCGTGGAATCCGGTGAGCCAGAGGCGGGCGTCATTGCCCGGCGCGAAAAACACGATCTTCAGATGCTTGAGGCGCTCGGCTTCCGGCTGCGACGGGTCTGAGGCGATCGCGACGGATCTCTGCACTTCCGGGTCGGGAGTTTTCTGCGCCGCGCCCACCAGGATCACACCCCGGACCAGCTTGGGAAAATCCACCGCGGTCATTTTGGCAACGAAGTGTCCGAACGCATGGCCGGCTAGAATTGCGGGCCCAGCGGCTGCGCCTTGTAACGTGTTCTCGTGCTCGATCACGGCGGCGACGTCGCGCGCCAGGTCGTGCAGTGTGAGCTTTTCCATCGGTCCGAAGCTGCGGCCATACCCGCGCGGCTGCGGACGAAGCACGCGGAATCCGGCTTTCGCGATCCGTTGCGCCGCGGGATCGAATTCCTCAGAGTCGCGCCCTAGCGAAGGCAGCATCACAATCAGCGGTCCGCGGCCTTCCGCAATGACCTCGATCGCGACGTTATCGCGCCTCACGATTTCGCGCGTTCGGGATTGCGCGCTCGCTACGCCGGCGCACAGCATCACCAGTGCCGTCATCGTTCTCACGGATACGAGTTTATCACCGGGTGAAGCCAAGGTCAGCGTCTCTGCGCCGTCCGTTTCCGCGTAGCGCTGCGATGCGCGCGGTTATCGAGTCGGTTTAGTTCCTTCCTGGGAGCGGGCTCCGGCCAGAATGCCTTCCATGCCGTAGTTGCCCTCATGGCACGCGAATTCGTACATCACGCCGTCGGCTCTGGTGGTCGGAATCTTGGCCGTCCAGGGCTTGCCGAAGGCGGCCGCATCGTCCACCGTGAATTCGTATAACAGCGTATCGGCGCCGGTACGCGTGAAGCGCTCCACCAGGCGCATCTTATCGCTCGATCCGCGGAAAGGGGTCTTATCGGTGAAGTTGGTGGTCTCGACCACCAGGGTGTTCCCCTCCCAGTGGCCGCGCGCGTCGCCCATCCACTGGCGGACGTTCGATGGCAGATGCGGCCGCCCGTCCAGCGGAATCACCCGCGCATCGTGAGCCATCTCGTTCACCAGCACCACCCATCCCGGACCCTGCGCGATCTGGTAGTTGGCGCTGTAATTCGCCGGCGTCATCGGAGGGCCGGCGTTGTTCGCCAGCAGACAGCGTTCCTGGAGGCTGCGATTCTCCGGACCATCGAATTCGTGCCCGCGTGCCGCCGCTGCGCGATCCGCCTGCCGTTTGCGCGCTTCCGGCGTCAGCGGCGGAATCTTCCCATCCGGCGGATCGGTGATCAGGGAAGTACGCAGGTCGGGGACTACGGTGCCGCGCTCGCGCCAGAATTCGTTGTACGCGCGACCGACGTCGGCCGCGCCGCCGCCATCGCGCCGGTCGCCGTTGACGTCATAAATTGCCTTCTTCTGATATTCGGCGGCCTCCGCCGCTGTCAGCGTCGATTTGCCGGCGAACTCGGCGGGGCGCTCCAACGGAGTAGTGGTTGCCGTGGACCAGACTCCCTGGATATCCGGCTGGCCATCCGCAGTACGCGGCGGAGTCCAGGTCTTGGCGGATTGCCCGGAGGCAGCAGCCGCCAGCAGTAGGCTTGCTAGAACACAGGCTCTCATCGATTGGCCTCCGTTCCCTTATAGCTCCACTTTAGCGCGCGCTTTCCAAAAGATTCGCCCAAGTAGATGTTTCCCTTCGAATCCGTGGCGATGCTGTGGATATGGAAGAACTGTGCGGCGCCATGCCCCCCATGACCGCCGAAGTATCCCACCACCTCGAGTGTCTGACGGTTCAGAATCTGGACCTTCTTGTTGGTTCCGTCCGGGATGTAGATGAACTGCTGCTGGGCGTCGGGCGAAAAGGCGAAATCGAACGTGGTCCCTTCCTCGCCGGTGGTCTTCCGCTCCACGTAGGCTTCCTTCAAATACGTGCCGTCGGGCCTGAACACCTGGATGCGATTGTTCCTGCGATCGCCCACATACACCAGGTCATCGTTCGAAATCCGCAGCGAGTGCACCGTGTTGAACTGCTTCGGACCCTCGCCCTCGAGTGTCCGCGCATTCGATTCCTTGTCATCCGGCTTCTTCCCGTACGCCCCCCAGTGACGCTTGTAAGCGCCCGTATCGGCATCGTACACGATCACGCGGCGATTCCCGTAGCCGTCCGCCACGAAAACTTCATTGGTTTTCTGATACACGACGATTCCCGCCGGACGATTCAGATTCTCCGTATCGTTGCTGCCGCCGGTCTTCCCGTGATGTCCGATTTGCAACAGGAACTTTCCGGTCTTGGTGAACTTCAGGATGTTGGTGTCCTTCATCCCATTGCCGCCCACCCAGACGTTCTCCTTGTAGTCCACAAAGATGCCATGCTCATTGTCCGGCCACTCATATCCAGCTCCCGGGCCGCCCCAACCCTGGACAAAGTTTCCGTCCGCGTCGAATTCCAGAATGGCCGGCGCGGGCTTGCAGCAATCGGCCTGCGGAGGATCGAACGCCGCGTACTTGTCGTGATTGTCCAGGCTCCGCGGGCGATTCGTCACCCACACGTGGTCATGAGAATCGACAAAGATTCCGGAAACCTGGCCGAGCATCCATTGATTCGGCAAATCCTTCGGCCAATACGGATCGACTTCGAACTTCGGCACGCCCGTCTGCCTGGATTGAGTTCGCAGGAGAAATGCGCCCGCGACCGCCACAAGTACCAACACCGAGCCACCCACGATCTTCGAATTCATACAGTCACCTCTCCTCCGGCAGCCGGAACGCCACGAGTTCCGCTGGATAATTCGCCGTGCCGATGGCCAGCACGATGTACTGCTTCCCGTTCAGCATGTACGTCATGGGCGTGCCGGTCTGGCCCGCGGGCAGGTAGACCGCGCCCTGCTCCTTGCCGCTGGCTTTGTCATACGCTCGCAGCATCGCACCCTGCCGGCCGTCGGGCAGCGTAAACGTTCCCGGCTCGCCCGCGATCAACAGCGTCTTCGTGATCAGCAGCCCAATCGTGTTCGCCGAGCGTCCGGTGCGCGGAATGTTCAGACCTTTCAGAGCCGGAGAGTTGCGGACGTTGTCCGGCGTCTCGGCGTTCGCGATCTTCCACAGGATCTCGCCCTTGTTCATATCGATGGCGACGATGCTGCCCCAGGGCGGCTTCACCAGCGGCATGCCTTGCACTCGAAGTGCAGGAGCTGCTCCGGCCGGAGCCGCGCTTCCACCCACCCAGGCAAACTCGGTGCGCGACGGATCTCCGGGAACAAGTCCATTCGTAACCATTCCGGTGGCTGCGTGCACATACAGAATGTGGGATTCCGGATCGTACGATCCGCCGGGCCAGTTGGTGACTCCGGTGGTCAGAATCGTTCCGAACGGCCCTTCCGGCTTGCTGACCACGATAGGTGTAAAGATCGGGCCGATCTTGTACTTCGAGATGATCTTCAACGCCTCGGAGCGAAGCTCGGGCGTGAAATCGATCAGATCGTCCACCGAAGGAATCCCCGCAACACCATATGCCGGAGGCTTTGTAGGCATGGGCTGCGTGGGCGAATACCACTCGCCCGGCACGTCGCCCTTGGGGACCGGCCGCTCCTCGAAGGGCCAGATGGGCTGCCCCGTGATCCGGTCGAAGGTGTAGAGAATTCCCTGCTTGGTTGGCTGCGCGACTGCCTTGACGGTTCGCCCATTCATGGTGATATCGATCAGCATGGGTGCGCAGGGGATATCGAAATCCCAGATACCGTGGTGCACCAGCTGGTAGTGCCATTTTCGCTGGCCGCTCTTCAGGTCCACCGCCACCACGCTCTCTCCGAACAGGCCGTTTCCCGGCCGATGGCCGCCGTACTCGTCTCCGGTGGGAAGTTCCACGGGGATGAACGCCATCCCCAGGTCGGGATCGACGCTAATCTGCCCCCAAACGCCCGCGTTGCCGGTGGTTTCGGCGGAATCTTTCTCCCAGGTATCGTGGCCGAACTCGCCGGGACGAGGGATTGTATGGAAGATCCACAGACGCTTGCCGGTGCGGGCGTCGAATCCACGCACGTATCCGTTGACGTTGTGCTTTACCTTGGGCGCTCCGGACGCCCTGTGAGCCGCACCCACGATCACCACATCGCCCGCCACGACGGGCGTTGCGTGCAGTCCGACCTCCCCGGTTTCGAGATCGATCTCCTGATCGTCGTCCAGTTTCAGATCGACGATCCCGCTGCGGCCGAAGCCCGGAACCGGCGCGCCGGTCTTGGCGCTCAACTCCACCAGACGGTAGCCGGGCGTGACGTATACGATGCGCTCTTCGCGACCATCTGTCCAGTACGCCAGTCCGCGGCCGGAGAGCTGCCGTGGCGCATGAGTCCCACGCGCGCCTTCATCTTCGCTGTGCGTCCACAGGACCTCGCCCGTGCCTGCGTTCAGGGCCACCACAGCCCTGCGCGTACCGGCCGTCGTATAGAGAACTCCTTTGACCATCAGCGGGGTCGATTGCAGGTTCGTTTCCGGACGAGGGCCGAAGTTGTCGGTCTTCAGCCGCCAGGCGACCTGCAGTCTGTTGAAATTGCCGGCGTGGATCTGGTCCAGGGCCGAGTAATGCGTGTTTCCCAGGTCGGCCCCGTAGGTGGTCCACTCGCCATTCCTGGCTCCCGATTGCGCCCCCAGTGGAAGAATCGTCAGCAGGAGCGATAGTATCGGCCTCATAAATCCTGGCGGGGATTATATCATCTGTAGCGCCGCCCTCCAGGCCGGTGTAAAAATAAAAGTATGCAGAAGCTTTCCACGCTTTCCCTGCTGCTGACCGCGTTGGGAACCCTGCCCGCGCTCCAGGCTCATCATTCCTTCGCCGCGGAGTTCGACTCGGCCAAGCCGGTTAAGATGACCGGGGTGGTCACCAGGGTCGAATGGCAGAATCCGCACATCTGGTTTTATGTCGACGTAAAGGGCGATGACGGAAAGGTGACCAACTGGGGATTCTCGGGCGGCGCGCCCGGCCAGCTGATGCGGCGAGGCATCGCCAAGAAGGTGATCCAGGAAGGTATGACTGTCACCGTGGAGGGTTTTCGCTCGAAGGACGGCTCCAACAACGCCAACGGGGCTCGCGTGACGTTTCCCGATGGCCGCAGCGTGTTCACAGCGGGCGCCGAAGATCGCGCTCCCGGTGACGGAAAGGGCAAGTAGCATGACGAAACTCTGCCTGCTCTTCGCCGCCATAACCTGCCTCGGCGTGGCCCAGAATCCAGGCCAGGCCGGAATCCCTCGCACGCCCGAGGGCAAGCCGAACTTCAGCGGCACCTACGAATGGCCCAAATCCATTGGCGGTGAGCAATGCCGCTGTTCCGCCACGGTCTTCGATCGCAAAAGATTCGCGCCTCTCAAGCCCGGCGGCGAGCCGTTCTTCGAACCCCGCACCGGCGATCCTCGCCACGACGAGCCTCGCGATTTCTGCATGCCCGCCGGATTTCCGTCCGGGATGCTCTCGGCCAACGCCATGCAATTCTTCCAGACCAGGGACTACCTGATCATGGTGCACGAGTTCCAGCGCATGACCCGCGTGATTCCACTCGACGGGCGCAAGCATCGCGAGGATATCGAGCCCAGCTTCTACGGCGATCCGGTCGGCCACTGGGAAGGCGACACGCTGGTGATCGAAACGACCAACTTCAAACGCTGGGGCCTGGACGATTACTTCTATACCGACCCCAACCAGTACCGCATGCACAGCGACGCGCTCAAGACCATCGAGCGGATCTCCTGGAAGAGCCCGAACGCGCTCTCGTATAACCTGACCATCGACGATCCCAAAATCTTCACGGCTGCCTGGTCGCAGGAGTTTTCGATCACCGCCAAACCCGAGTGGGATTCGGCGGGGTTGTACGAGTACGTGTGCGAGGAGAACAACCGCTGCCCCGGCGGGAAATGCCAGGGGAAGTGATTACCGGATTTCTATGTAATCGAGCGCGGCGGTTTCGCCGCCGTCGGGTAATCCCTCAATGCGGATCTCATCGCCTGGGCGCAATGCGACTGGTTCAATCGCATGCAAAGCGGAGGATGAGCTGTCGATCTTGGGGGTAGGCACGCGATCCGCAGCGGCCCACTCGCCCAAGACCCGATCGCCGATGAGCGCCCGGAAGCGGGCAATGCCGTTGTTCTGGTCGAAATAGCGGATGCGAATTTGATGGACTCCCGCCGCGCCGCCGTAGACGAACGTCGCGGAACACCGTCCTGAGACGCACTCGACCGCCTTGCCCCCGGAGGCCGCCTCCCACGGCGTGACATCGATCACTTTATATCCGTCGAGTTTCGACGACTCCGCCTCCATGCGGTTGGGATACCTGCCCACCCGTCCTTTCGCATCCGGAATTCCCGAAGCCCGCAAAAACCAGTTTGAGACCGCGTCGCGCCACACTTCGGCCTGGCCGGCCTGATACACCAGCTGCGCCAGAACCTCCTGATACCGCCGGTCGTCCACGCGCCCCCGCAGCGACGTCCAGTCGCGAACGTAATCCTCGACGGCCTCGGCACCCTCGTAATGCGAATCGTACAGATACTGGATCACGGTCTTTCCGGAATGCAGGA
Organism: Bryobacteraceae bacterium; assembly: GCA_035469225.1. Classification (GTDB taxonomy): domain Bacteria; phylum Acidobacteriota; class Terriglobia; order Bryobacterales; family Bryobacteraceae; genus Palsa-187. The sequence continues at coordinate 16,201 of DATIRX010000302.1, read as the reverse complement.
CGTGGGTGTACGGCACATGATGCATGAAGAGGAGCAGATCGTCCGGGCAGGTTGCCAGCGATTCGTACATGCGGGCCACGGCCGTTGCATATTGGCCGATGTATCCGGTCCCGGTCGCGACGGTACGATCCATCCCGACGCCGCGCGCGTCACCTTCCGTATCCGCGCGATGCCATTGGCCCCAGCCATTGCGCTCCGACGCTTCCACCGCCACTCCGTAGTGATTGCCGACGATATCGGTCAGCGTCTGCAGCCCCAGCGGGCCGGTGTAGTTCTCGTAGGTGCGCCACGAAGTGAGCTGCAACTCCGCGATCGTCTGGACTACCTTGGGGTCGTTGCCAAACGTGAGCCGCGTCCATTCCTCAGCAATCTGCCGCGCGCTCAAATCGGGGTTCCAGGCCAGGCGTCCAAAGCCGTATAAATTCGCCTGGGACAGGTGGTTGCCGAGCCAATTGTCATCCAGGCCCACGTTGGAAACGCCCACTACGGCATTCACCCGCGATTTCACGGGCGAAACGCGATTTTTCACGCGCAGGTCGAAATCGAGCGTCTCCTTCCACATAGGCGGCAGAAACACGGTATGCCGGGCCTGGCCCACGTACTCCTGAGTAATTTGCAGCTCGATCGCCTGCTTGGTGTTCTGGAGCGTCCCGAACAACGGGGAAGCCGGCTCACGGACCTGAAAATCGATGGGGCCGTTCTTGATCTGGATCACGACGTTGTCGTCGAACTTGCCGTCCAGCGCACGGAAATTATCATCGGCGGCGCGAGCGCGATCGTTCTTCGGATTGCGCCAGTCCATCTTGTTGTCGTATACAAAGCCGCGATAAAAGATCAGACCGCCGTGCGGTTTCAACGCCCGCGCCACCACGTTGGCAGCATCCGCGTGGGTTCGTCCATAGGCCGAGGGACCTACGCGGCCCTCGGAATCGGCCTTGATGATGAACCCGCCCAGGTCCGGAATCGCCCGATAGATCTCGTCGGCCTTCACCTTCCACCAGGCGATCACGTTCGGATCCAGCGGATCAAAGGTATCCAGGCCTCCGACTTTCTGCGGACTTCCGAAATCGACCGACAGTACCGTCCGCACTCCCCATGGACGCAGCGTGTCGGCGATCCGCACGATCTCGGGCAAGAAGTCCGCGGCGAGAATGCGTGGATTCACGTTGACATTGTTGATCGAGGCCCCGTTGATTCCCAGCGACGCCAGCATGCGACCGTAATCGCGGACACGAGTGAGATCCGGACGAGATCTCCCGTTATCCCAGAAGATCGACCTGCCGCCATAGCCGCGTTCGATCGATCCATCCAGGTTGTCCCAATGATTCACCCAGCGCACCGGCACACGCGGCTCGCTCGTTTCATCCAGCTTAGTAAGAGACTCGCCTAGCGCGACTTTTCGCAGGAGTGCGAAGGCACCATAGAGCACGCCGCGATCGTTTGGTCCGGTGATGACAACCTTCCCGCCGGCGGTCTTCAGCGAATAGCCGTCGGATTTAAGGCTCGCTGACGTGCGCAGCACGATTTCGACTCCAGGCATCCGGAGGCCGCGAGCGAGTTCCTGGCGGGCGCTTTCAAGAAGCGGAGAAATACCCACAACCGTGATGACCTGAGCTGCCGGCGTTTGCAGCGGCGGATATCGCAGCCACGCGTCGTAACCGGACTCCGCGCGGGCAGTGGCACAGGCCACCAGCGCCCAACCCGCGACGTTACGAATTGACGCCCAACGCAAGATAACCTCCGTCCACTGCGATGCACTGCCCCGTCAGGAAACTCGCGCCGTCCGACGCGAGCAGGACAGCCGTGCCCACCAGCTCCTCGGGCTCGCCGAATCGACCCATGGGAGTGCGCATCAGCAGCTCCTGGCCGCGCGGGGTCCCGAGAACCCGGTCTCGATTGAGATCGGTCACGAAAACGCCGGGAGCGATGGCGTTCACCCGGATTCCGTCCTTCGCCCATTCGCACGCCAGGCTCCGCGTCAGGGAGACTATCGCGGTTTTGGCCGCGGAGTAAGCGGCCACCTGGTGAAATGCCGTGAACGAACTCAGCGACGCGATGTTGATGATTCGCCCGCGCCCGCTGGCCTTCAGGGGCTCATAAAAACTCTGGCAAGCCCGCAGAGAGCCGTTCAGATGCGTATCCACCACCGACATCCATTGTTCTTCGGAGATCGTCGCTGTAGGCTGCTTGACGATGTTTCCCGCTGCGTTCACCAGAATATCGACGCGCCCGAAATGCTTCAGCACCGCGTCACGCAGAGCATCGATCGACTTACGATCCTGAACGTCGGCCGCGTGAATCAGCGTCTTCTTGCCCGAAGCCTGGATTTCCTTGCACGCGTTCTCGACCAGCTCCTTCCTTCGTCCGCTGGGGACAACGTCGGCGCCGTGCTGCGCCAGACCAATGGCAATCGCGCGCCCCAGCCCGGAAGTTGCGCCCATCACCACGGCGACGCGGCCGCTCAAATCGAAAAGGCTCGCCATGCTAGTACGGAATCTCCACCCGGCGAGCATCTTCCGGATCGGCCCACCGGTCGTTGGGAATGATCGGCGCCCACCCCGGCCGGGCCGGATCCTGATCGTAGGGATAGTTACCCAGCCGCCTGTACAGCTCACTGTACTGGCCGAGCTTTTCGCGATCCAGCTTGACGCCCAGCCCCGGCCCGTCGGGCACCCGGATGGCGCCATCCTGATAGCGCATGAGCCCGCCTTGAATCACGTCGTCCACCAGATGATGATAGTGCGCGTCGGCTGCGAACGACAGATTGGGGAGCACGGCGCCCAAATGCAGCATGGTGGCGAGCTGGATGCCGAGTTCACCCGAAGAATGGACCGCCACCCCCAACTGGAACGTTTCGCAGACCGCGGCTGCCTTCACGCAGGCGCGAAGGCCGCCCCAGAAAGTGGTGTCGAGCAGAATCACGTCCACCGCGGTATCCAGCACATTCGCCGCCAGCTGCTCAAAGTTCACGACCACTGTATTGGTCGCCAGCGGAACCCGGACTTTTTCGCGGGTGCGCCGCATCCCATTCATCCCGAACACGGGATCTTCGAGATAATCGTTGCGCAGATTCTCGATGGCCTGGCCGAAGCGAATGGCCTGCTCGGCGGACCAAACCGCGTTCGGATCGAAGCGCAGCTGGTCCGACGGAAAAGCGTGGGCCAGAGCACGGTAGGCTTCCAGTTCATAGTCGGGATGAAATACGCCGCCCTTGAGCTTGTGGGTCGTAAATCCAAACCGCCGTTTGAGCTCGCAGGTGTGCTCCACGAGCTGTTCCACGGTGCGAACCTCGCCCGCGCCCGTCCGCGGATTCGGATAGCGGAAGAAACAATACGACGCAAACGGAACCCGATCGCGCAGACGGCCGCCGAGAAGCTCGCTCACCGGAACGCCCCACGCCTGACCGAGAATGTCGAGACATGCGAACTCCAGCGCGGCGAGCACCTGCGTCCGGTTGTTGTAGAGCGACGCGGTCGGGTTGGCGATCAGGAAACGCATTTCTTCCAGGCGCGCCGGATCGTGCCCCACCAGATACGATTTCATCGCCCGGAAAACCATCTCGGCCGATTCGCCGCCGCCGCCCATTTCGCCCAGCCCGATCAGCCCGTTGTCGGTTTCCACCTCGACGATGGTCCGCACAAACCGGCCCCAGTGGCAGCCGTTCGCGTGCCGCAGTGGAGCTTCCAGCGGAACCGTAACCGTAGTGGCGCGGATATCGCTGATGCGCATGAATAAACAGTGTGGCACAGGCCTTAGCCTGTCGCCTCAGACTCGGTGTCCGGTTCCAACGTGCGCCGCGCCTGCAGCCAGCGGGCTGTCAGCCAGCAGAGCAGAGCCCAGACCGCGCCGGCCATCCATCCCGCCAGCACATCGGTTGGCCAGTGCACGCCCAGATATACGCGCGTGACCCCCACCGCGAACGTCAGGAACATCGCGACCAGTAGAAAATACGCCTTGAGCCGTTTGCGCTCCTGCGAACGCGCGAGTAGAGCGCCCAGCGTCAAATAGGTCACAGCCGACATCATGGTATGCCCGCTGGGGAAGCTCCCGCCCGAAGCGTATGCAGAATACGGGACCAAATCCGGCCGGGGACGCTGGAATGCGTCCTTGAGAGTCGTTCCGACGGCCTGACCGCCCAGTACGGATACGACCACAAACAACGCCATGTGCCTCTTCCCGCCCAGCGCCAGGAATCCGGCGGTAATCACCGTGACCAAGGTCAGCACCGCGACGCCGCCCAGCGCGGTGACGTCGCGTGCGGCCTCCTGCACGGCGGGAGGACCCAGCAGGGCGTGCGTATCGCTGTGGCGGAAAGCCAGCAGAACCTTTTGATCGAAGACTTTTGTTCCGCCCTCCACCACTTCGTCGGCCAGGAGAGCGAACAGCCATACTCCCGTAACCACTCCGGCCAGCGCCAGCAGAACGGTCATCTCGTGCGCGCCCAGCCAGCTCAGGAGCCGAAATCCCTTGCGTTGCGCCATTGGATCCATTGTCCCGTAAGCTGGTCCCATGCCCCGGGAACCAGCCAGGGATGCCGCCGCCGAACATTTCTTCCAGGATCTGCTGGCCCACCGAGCCGTGGCCGTCGCGACTAATGCGTGGGCCGTGAGCCTTCGCTCTCCGGCAGCGCCCCGCGAACGAGCTAGAACGTGATGCGCGCCACCAGGGTGCCTTGCCGCTCCCCGCTGACCGTACCCAGCGTGTTGATGGTTCCGAATCCGCTCTTGAAGCGGGGATCCTTGGCGCTGTTGGGTGTCGGCAAGGTGCCGAGGGCGGTGCCCGGATTAATATACGTCCCCGCCGTAGTTCCCAGCAACAATGGCCGGTTGAAAATGTTGTTGAACTCCGCGCGGACGGTGAACGAGGCACGCTCCCGGATCCGGAACGTGCGTCCGAAACTCATGAGTTCGGCCGGGCGGCGCTGATAGCGGAAATCGTTGTAGTAGGCAGCCGAGGGGCTGAACGTTCCACTCGGCGTATCAGTCCATGCGGCCGGATTCAGCACCTGGGTCGTGGACGGATCGAAGCAATGGCAGTTCAGGTCCTTCAGGAACAGCGGAACTCCCGGGAGGCGCGTCGCGTAGGTGCTGCGCAGCAGCGTACTCGAATTGTTGTTATTCGGGCTGGCGGGAGTCGGAATCGGCAGTCCGCTGCCATACTGCAGCACTGCACCCACCATCCAATCCCGCAGGGCGTAACTGAGCCATTGATTTTGGCCCCACCTGGGAGTCGTGTAATTGGCCGCCAGTGTCATCCAGTTCGGCCGCGACGAAGCGGATAGCTGCTTGTTGTTGTCGCGGTTGAAGACGTCGTTGATGATGCCGAGGCCCGTGTAGTCCTCGGCGCCCAACTGCAGCTCTTTCGAGCGCGTGTACGTGAACGTGAAGTCCAGACCGTGAGAGAAGCGCTTGGTTGCTTTCAGTTGAAGCGAGTCATACCAGGTCTTTCCCAAGGGTGCGCCCGTCGCGCCCAGTCCGCTGCTGAACTGTGGGAAGGGCCGTAGCGATTGGGCCACAGTCTGGGTCGTGGGGAAGCCGGCATAGGGAATCTTGTTCTGGAAGCGTCCCGCGGCGGCCGAGCCAACTTGTGCCGAGAGGATGGAGCGATCCGCCGCGTTGCTCCAGTCCAAACCATAGTTGCTCAACAGGCCCTGCGGCGTCAGCGCATTGTAGTTGGTGAGTGACGCTGTTCTCCACCAAACCCCGCGGTTGCCTACGTAACTGGCCTCTACCACCAGGTCTCTGGAGATTTCGCGTTGGATGCCGAAGTTATATTGCAGCATGCGAGCGGGACGTCCGTAATTCGGGTCCACCACCGCCGGACCGGCTCCTGGAGAAGTCGCTGAGGCGGGAAACAGGTTTGGCCTGAGGTCCGGCCACGACGTTGCGAGGTTAATGCCTTGGCTCAGAATGATGGCCGGGTCGCCGAAGTTGGCGTTGTTCTTTAACGTGTCGGCGCCCGCGGAACCTTGTCCGCCGCCCTGAGACATCGAGTAGCTCAGGCCGAAGGCTCCCCGCAGCACCGTCTTGGGAGCCAGCTGATAGGACACGCCAAGACGGGGAGCATAGGCCCACGGATAGTTCTTCGCGAAACGGCAATTGCAGGTGGCCTCGTAAATGGTCGCGCCCGGATGCCCGCCCGCGTTCGCGTTAGGCAGACTCGCGGAGAGGCTGGGAGAACGCCCGTATTGTTCCCGCGGATACGTGAACAGATCCCATCGAATGCCGTAATCGACGGTGAGCTTGCGCGTCACCTTCCACGTATCTTGCGCAAACCAGGCATAAAAACCGCGCCCGCCGCGCGTATTGGTGGGCTGCGCCAGAGTTACGGTCAGCGGCCGGCCCAGCAGGAAGCTGGCATAGGGGAAGCCTACGAACAAACCACCCAGATTCGCGCCCTGGGGTTGGAAGAAGGTGTTATACGTCTGGAAAGCGCTGAAAGTGAAATTGCCGCTCGTGTTGGTAGCGGTCGCCACGGGATAGCCATCGAACCGGACTTCGCCACCGAACTTGTAGCTGTGATTCCCCTTTACCCAGCTCAGGCTCAAGTTCCCGGTGGGTCTTTGCAGCAGGCTCCGAACCTGGCCGGTGGCGGGTCCCATCACTTCCATGCCGCCGAATCCCGCCACAGCGGTGCCCGCGGCTCCGAGCATGCTTTGAATGACCGGGGGGCGAGCTCCGGTTTTCGGCCCGAGTGTGCCGCCTGAGATTCCGAATGTCGCGGCCATATCGAAATCCGTGATGGGCGCCTTGTCACTGAAGTCGTTGACCACGTAGCCCGCGCCAAAGTGCAGCAGCATGGTAGGCGTCACAGTGTAATCCAGATTGCCACGCCAGGTTCGTGAATAGATGTACGTCCCGCGCGTTTGCGTGATCTCATCCGGGAATCCTTCGGAGAGTGCGAACCCTCCGGGGGCGTACGCCACTTCCGTGCTCGTCGAAGACCAATACCCGGATATCTTGAACCGCGCGCTGAACGAATGATCGATCTTGATGGACGGAATCGGCGTGACCCGCTCGCTGGGGAACGCATTGACAAAGTTGCCGGTGCTTTGTCCCGCGGCGCCAAGGTTGGGTTTAGGGATGAAGTTCTGAATCTTAACCGCGGACGGATCAAAGCTGGTGATGGGAATTTGATTGCCGGTGTATTGCAGACGAGCCCGCGTTCCGTTCGGAGCTATCCGCTCCGTGAGAGGATCGAAAATCATTCCCTCCTTCATGGTGTTCCCCAGACCGTCAGTCGCGAGCGCGCCCGTAAACGCCCGGCCTGTCAGCAGACCTGAGAAATCGCCGCCTCGATACGCCAGCGTCGGAACGGTTTTTACCTGGTTGGTTATGATGCTGGATTCGCGGAATTGCTCGAAATTGAAGAAGAAGAAGGTCTTGTCCCTGCCGTTATAAATCTTAGGGATGAGAATAGGTCCGCCGAGGGTGCCGCCGAAATCGTTACGGCGTTGTTTGTTGCGAAGGTGATCCAGGGACTGGTGCGCCCATAGCGCCTCATTCACGAAATAGTCGTAAGCGGAGCCGTGAAAGCTGTTGGTGCCGGACTTGGTGGTGTATTGAATCAGGCCCGAACCGGCTTGACCAAACTCAGCCGAATAGTTCGACGCCTGGATGGCCACTTCTTCGAGCGCATCCACGCTGGGCTGCATCTGCGCCTGCGAATTCGACGTATTTACGCCGTTGGTGATGTCCTGGCCGTCCAACTTAATACCGAAAGTATTGGTGGGCGCGCCGTTCACGCGCATGGAAGTGTTGGGAACCCAGAACACGCCCGCCGACAGCACCGACGAAGCCAGAGGATTCCGCACGCCATGGGTGCTGGCGGTCGCGCCGCCGACACCTAAAATCGGCAGCGAATTCATGCGGTCGGTAGTGACGTTGGAATTCACCGCGCCGCTCTCGGTGGTCAGCATCGATGCTTGCGCGGAAACCGTCACCGATTCCACCGATGTGCCCACTTCGAGGATGATGTCCACGCGGATGGTCTGGGCCGCCTGCACGCCCAGGTTCTGGCGGACGTGAGTCTTAAATCCCGGCACATTCACCGTCAGCTGGTAGGTGCCCGCCGGCAGCTGCGAAAAGCTGTAGTTGCCCGTGGAGCTGGACACGGTCTGAGACACGGTGCCGGTTTCGCTGTTCTTCAGCTCCAGCGCGCCATTCGCCACCACGGCTCCAGCGGGATCGGAAAGGGTCCCGGTGATGGTGCCCGTGGCTGTTTGAGCGAAAGCCGCCACAGAACACAGAGTTAGAGCGAGCAACAGGCTTACAGAACGCATTTCATACCCCTTTTCCACCATGCGCGCCGGCCCGATGCGGACCGCCGCTGATCTTACGAATCGTATGCAATTGGCGACCGGTTGTCAATCTGTAGTAGCGTCCTGTTAGCGCCATCAAGACACTCCCCAACCTCCAGTGGTATCTTGGCAACAGCCGCGCGACGCCCATGCCCAAAAAGAAGCCTCAGCCCAAACGGGCTGTCTCTACGGCCGCCGGATCCGCTCGCGGTTCCGTAGTTGGGTATACGCCGCCTATGGCTGCCTTGCAGGAGTCTCAAACTGCGAAAAGCCGCGATGCGTATAGCACGCTGCTGGCTGCGTTTGAGGAAGCCTGTCGGAACATGAAATCGTGTTCCGACGACCTCCGGACACTTCTATCGCAAGTGAACTCGGGATTACCGGACGGTGAACGACGCGCACGCATCGCCGGTACGGCCCAGGCCTATGAAACTGCTCGCGCCGCGTGCATGACCGCAGCGGCGAGACTGAATCAACACCTGATTGCCGGAATCGTATCGTCCCGCCCCGCCATAAAGGCGGCGGCGCCGGACCATTAACGATCCGGCGCCTTCCGGAGCGCTTACCGGCTAGCAGGGAGTGTTTGGCAGCCGCACCGGCAATTGCTCTGGGCACAGCCGCAGGCGTCCTTCGGGCAGCCGCAGGAGCAGCTTCCGCATGCGCAGGCTGCGTTTTTCGCAGCGGTCTTCTGGATCGGGTTCTTCACGTTAGACATTGTTTTTCCTCTTTCTGTTGCGCTTTCCGCGCTCTCATAAGGGCTGACGGACATCGGCCCGAAACATTACAGTCCAGCGCTTTCAGCATGTTAGGCTGGCTTCATGAGCGCGGACCCGGAATCGTCACGTTCCTTATCTCCCGCGGCGATCCAGCAGCTGGTGGACAGTCACCGCCAGTTTTTGGCGTTCCTGCAAGGGCGCGTCGAATCCCGCGCGGTCGCCGAGGATATCCTCCAATCGGCTTTTGTGCGGGGTCTGGAACGCGGGGGAGAGGTGCGCGATGAAGAGAGCGCGGTCGCGTGGTTCTATCGCGTGCTGCGCAATGCGGTCATCGATCACTATCGTCATCGCGCTTCGACCGAGCGCGCGCTGGAAGGCTGGGGTAAGGAGTTTATTGCGCATGAGGCGCCGCAAGCGGAGCTGCAACAAGCCATCTGCCAATGCATTTCAGAGTTGGTGGGGACGCTCAAACCGGAATACCAGCAGGCGCTGCGCATTGTGGATCTGGATGAGGGGAGTCTGAAGGACCTGGCCGAACACTCTGGAACAACGGCAGGGAATGCCGCGGTTCGAGTCCATCGGGCCAGAGAGGCGCTCCGAAAGCAGGTGCGAACCGTGTGCGGCAGCTGCGCCGAACACGGTTGCATGGACTGCCACTGTAAGCCCAAGGAATCGGGCGGCTGCGAGAGCTAGTTCTTTCTTAGAATGGTGACAATCTCATCGCCGCCGATTTCTGTCTTTCCGACGGTGAGCCCCACCAGAAGGTAGCCTTGTGACCCGGCTTCCTGCAGCTCCTTTTGCATGCTGGACGTCTTGGTCGTCGCCAGCAGCCGATAGGACGAAGGCGGGCCGGTTCTCGCAGGATCCAGCTCCATGATGACCACCACCTCCCTGCCTCCGAACGCCGTCTGGAAGACCGTCTGGTCCGCGTATTCATAACCTTGGTCGGCGGCGCGCTGCATCTCTTTCTGCATGGTCGAGGTCCTGGTTGCGGCCAAGAGCAGGTATTTGCGGCCTCTCTCGCCGGAATTGGCCAGGTCCTTCACCATGGCAACCACCACTTCCTGCCCGCCGTTCGCGGACTTGCCCCCCATGGCCTTGCCGAAGCGATAGCCGGCTGCGGCCGCGTCATTGAGCTCCTTTTCCATCGTGGAAGTCTTGGATGTGGCCAGAATGCGATAGTCCAGCGAAGCGTCGGAAGCGTACGTTACGACGCTTAGGGCCAGCGCTGCTGCCAATTCTACTGCTGCCTTCTTGAAATTCGACATTTGCTCTCCTCTTTCTTCAACTTGAGCGCCTGGGCGTCTCACGGAAGCTGACGGACCGGAGCAGGAAACCTTACACGTCGAAACTGACATGTTGGAGAATAGAGAAGACGGCTGCATCCACCCGCGTAGTCTTTCATCCAGGTTTCATTTGGCTCTCCTACTCAGTACCCAAACGATCGCGAAGTCTTACGGAGCGGCGCCGCTCTTCAAGAACATCTCTCTCGGCATCCAGGATGGAGACCGGCTGGGCGTTATCGGACCCAATGGATCGGGGAAGTCGACCCTGCTCGAGATTCTGGCGGGGATCCGCGAGGCGGACTCGGGCGAAGTAGTCCGGCGCAGCGGGATCATGATTGCCTATGTTCCCCAGGATGCCCGCTTCACGCCGGGCGAGGCGGTTCGGAGCGTGATCGCGCGCGCACTCGACAAGGCTCGGATAGCGGAGGCCGACCGGCAGGCTCGCACCGCCGAAACTCTCGGCCGGGCCGGTTTCGAGAACTTGGATGCCGAGGCGGCTGCGTTATCCGGCGGCTGGCGGAAGCGCTTGTCCATCGTGGAAGCTCTGGTGCAAAATCCGGCGGTCTTGTTGCTGGACGAGCCCACCAACCATCTCGACCTGGAGGGCATCGATTGGCTCGAAAAGACGCTAAAACAAGCTGCCTTCGCGTGCGTTCTGGTGAGCCACGATCGTTACTTTCTGGAAAACGTCCCCACCGCAGTAGCCGAGCTGAACCGCATTTATCCCGATGGTCTGCTGCACGTTCCGGGAAGCTATAGTGCATTTCTCGAAAAGAAAGCCGAGTACCTGCACGCCCAGGCCAAACGTCAGGACGCTCTGGAAAATCGCGTGCGGACCGAGATGGAATGGCTGCGCCGCGGGCCCAAGGCGCGGGCTACCAAGGCCAAAGCTCGCATCGATACGGCCCAGGAGATGATCGGCGAGCTGGCCGATCTCAAGAACCGGGCGTTCAAGGCATCTGCCGATATCGATTTCGTGGGGACCGATCGCAAGACCAAGCGGCTGATTCATTTGGAGGGAGTAGGGCACGGGTTCGACGGTCGAATGCTGTTCGAGAATCTGAATTTCACCATCACCGCGGGGATGCGAGTCGGCCTGGTGGGGGCCAATGGAAGCGGCAAGACCACGCTGCTGCGAATCTTCCGCGGCGAGACCAATCCGCTCTGGGGCACTGTCGAGCGCGCGGACGGATTGAGGGTCGTCTACTTCGATCAGATGCGGACTCTGGACCCGAGCCTGACGCTGCGGCGCGCCCTGGCTCCCGACAGCGATTCGGTGATTTACCGGGAGCGCGTGATTCACGTCGCGTCCTGGGCTTCCCGCTTTTTGTTCACCAGCGATCAATTGGGTCAGCCGATCGGACGCTTGTCGGGAGGCGAGCGCGCGCGTGTGCTGATCGCCAACCTGATGCTGGAACCTGCCGACGTCCTCCTGCTGGATGAGCCCACCAACGATCTGGATATCCCGACGCTTGAGATCCTGGAAGAAAGCCTTCTGGAATTCTCCGGGGCTCTGGTTTTAGTCACTCACGATCGCTACCTGCTGGATCGGGTTTCTACCATCGTGCTGGGACTGGACGGGAGCGGCCGCGTGGAGCGGTTTGCGGACTATTCGCAATGGGAAGTCTGGAAGACCGGGCAAAAACAGCCCAAGGCGAAACCGGCGGCTCCGGCTGCATCTCGCCCAGCTCCGGCCAAGAAAAGACTGTCGTATATTGAAAACCGCGAATACGAGACGATTCAAGACCGCATCGCCCAGGCCGAGCGGGCGCTGCAGGAAAAGCGCGATGCTTTGCAGAATGCTGAAGTCGTGAAAGACGGCCGCTTGCTCGACAAGACCTTTCGCGAGATGGAAGAAGCGCAGAAAACGGTGGACGCGCTGTATTCCCGCTGGTCTGAGCTGGAAGAAAAGCAATGAAGAACGTGCAGATCTTCGGTTTGAAAAACTCGCAGGCCACGCGCGCCGCCGAGCGGTTTTTCAAGGAGCGCCGCGTAGAGATCCATTTCGTCGATCTGAAGCAGAAATCCATGTCTCCCGGCGAGATAAAAAGATTCGCCGAGCGTTATGGCGTGCTGGCCCTGCTCGACACCCAGGGGAAGGCCTACTCGGACGCCGGGCTGAAGTATCTAAAGGTCTCCGAGCCCGAACTGCTGCGCCGGATCGAACAGGATCCGAAGCTCCTGCGGTTGCCTTTGGTGCGGGCGGCCAACCGGCTCAGCGTCGGCCAGGACGAAGATTCCTGGACTGCCATGCTTTCCGTGTTAAACTAGGGCGTAGTAGTTAAGGCACCTTCGTATAAGTCCGGTCCGACCGCCCTCGTTCGATCCTGCCCCGATTCACCAACCTAAAAGGAAAAAGTAAATGAAAAATATATTTGTAGGGAACCTCGCTTTTGGAGCTACCGAAGACGCGGTTCGTACGATGTTCGAGGCATACGGGGCCGTTGACCGTGTCAGCATCATCACCGATCGCGATACCGGCCAGGCCAAAGGCTTTGGATTCGTCGAAATGAGCGCCAATGCGGACGCGGATCGCGCCATCGCAGGCTTGAACGGCAAGGAACTGGATGGCCGGGCCTTGAACGTCAACGAAGCCCGCCCGAAAGGCGATCGCCCATCCGGCGGTGGTGGCGGCGGCGGCCGCAATCGCTGGTAAGACTCTAAACTCTCCCAGTATTCAACCGAGACGGGGCCCTGATTCAGGGCTCCGTTTTCACATACAGGCGGATAAATTCCCGGAATCCAGTCCGGCTTTAAACGCCGCCGTGCGCTGGGCCGAGGATCCGTGAGTGAAGGTCTCGGGACTCACCCGGCCTCGCTCCATTTTCTGGATGCGATCGTCTCCCACCGACGCGGCAGCCCGCAAGCCATCCTGCACATCCGTGTTGTCGATGATTTTTCGCTGTGCGGTGGAGTGTCCCCAGATCCCCGCGAAACAGTCAGCCTGCAGTTCCAGTCCGACCGACAGGCGATTCTGAGAAGACGGATCACGCTGTTGAGCACGCCGTACGCCGCCCTCGATTCCCAGTATTTTTTGAACGTGGTGTCCCACCTCGTGCGCCAGCACGTACGCTTCGGCGAACTCACCGGGAGCCCCGAATCGCCGGCTCAGCTCTTTGTAGAAACCAAGATCGATATAGACTTTCTCGTCCTCGGGACAATAGAACGGACCCGTGGAAGCCTGGGCGTCACCGCAACCCGAGTTAATTTCGTCCGTAAACAGAACCAGCTTGGCATGGCGGTAGGGACGGCTGGCTTGCTGCGGAAGCAGCGTTTCCCAGGTTCGCTGCACATCATCCAGCACGAAAGAAACGAATTGGACGGCCGGATCCTGGCTGGCCGGAGTATTCGATGCCCCCGGATCCGAAGTCGAAATACCCGACGAATCGGATGCGTCTCCGGTGAACAAGGTAAAAAGGTTGCGATGGAAGACCAAACTGAGGATTCCCAGCAGCAACACTCCGCCGATGCCCAGATGCGGGCCGCCCAGCCGAAAGCCCCCTCCACCGCGCCGATCCTCAACGTCGTCACTGACTCCACCCGGTGTCCATTGCATGCGGGGAACCTCCCGGGCGGAACTAGTGCAATCGAAGGGCCACGTCGAACCACGCGATCACACAGAGGCGAGCTGATTACTCGGCAACGGCGGCGCCAGGATTGGGAACAACGTCTTCGACTCTGACGCCAATGTAGTACGCGGATCCTTCGCGCGTGCAATACCTGACCTCAGCATTCGCGTGCGATTCCGTCATGTGGATCCGTACAAGCGCTCCGGGCGAGAGGAAGAAGGGTACGCTCAGCTTCAGGCTGGCTGTTCCGATGTTGATCACGCTGACGGGTACAGCGCGCTGCGGTTTTGGACTCAAAACGTCCATGGACGCGGCTCCCTCACAGGCAACGCGACAATCGGCCCGGCGATCGCGACGGCCGTACTGACGCGGTGAACTCGGTATCTGCATGGACTCCTCTATCGACAGCGTACAACGCCACGCCCTGGGAAAGACTCCGCGAAACACCTGACTGCGGGAGAAGTTTCGACGTATTGGACCGCGTCAGTTCGTTACGGTCACGGTGGCAGGAGCGCTGGCGATTCCGCCCGTGGTTACGATGACTTGCTGCGGACCTAACGTCGCTGCCGGGGGGACCTGGTAGTTGATCAGCGTTACGCCGGCCAGACCCCAAGGCTCGCCTAGAAAGTCGATGCGAGCGGGCAAGCCTCCTACGGTAACGGTGGTGGCTTGCATTGGCTTGGGCAAGTCTGCGAGAGCGGTCGCGGCCGGCGGAGCTCCTCCCGTCGAGATCGCCGGCGAAAGAGCGCCTACGCCATTCATGTACAGCGAGACGGTCTGGCCTCGAGCCGCAGTGGCGTTCGGAATCGGTGATCCGTTGGAAACGAAGATACCGGGCGCAGCGGAACTCATGCTGAAAGACTGCGACGCCACCTGACCGTCGTGATGGACGGTCAAAACCACCGGAATGCCGCTAGGCGTCTCGTAAGGAATCTGGATGCTTACAAAAGTCGGTGAGACGTAATACAACGGCGCGGCCACGCCATTCACCGTCGCCGAGAAGCCTCCCATCGAGTATGGAAGCGGGATACTGCCGGCGGTCTCAGTAGTCGAGGCCAGTTGCGTTCCGGCAATCGCCATATAGGCGCCGGGAGCGTATTGCTGAGTGAATGAGGCCGCATTCCCCAGGCCCAGGATCACGGGAGGGCCCGCTATGTTTCGAACCGTGGAAGTCACCGTGACGAAGACGGAGGCGCTGGGACCGGACGGCCCGCCATACCTGGCGAGGATGGTCCCAGCTCCGGCCGGCAAAGAATTTCCGGACACGGAGAGTGTCGCCGTCGATGTCCCCGCCGAACCCAAAAGCCTTGCGGAACCCAACGAAACGCTGCCGATCTGGAAATCCACGACGCCCTCGGGAGTTACTCCATTGACGCCTACAACCGTCGCGGTCAGCCACACGACGTCGTTCTGCGCGATGGTGTCCAGGTTGCTCAAGAGGTTGATGCTGGTGATGGGTCGGGGCACCAGCGGCACTCCCCCGCCCCAAGCCACCATCAGGTTGTAAGCATCGATGGAGCCCAAACCGGTGGCCTGGTCGTATCCGACACCGGCCGAATATCCCACGCTTGTAGGAATACACGCAGAGAGGCGGCATGCCACGGTGACGATGTTGTCTCCGCCGGTGATATCGTGAAACGCCTCAGGATGGGTCTGGGCAAGCGAATACAACTTCGGGTTCATGTTTCCCAACCCGGCGCTCCCTTGCATCCCCCCGCTGACGACAAATTGATTCAGGAGAGCGGCCATTCCGGCCATCACGGGCGAGGAAACCGATGTTCCACCGAAGGCCTGGAGAAGTCCTTTGGTGTAAACCAGGTACCCGTCCACGTGATTCGAAGCGGACAAGGCGACATCAGGCACGTGTCTGGCGTTGTCGTTTGGCACGCCCGGGCCTGTCTGCCAGGAGGGCCTCACAAAATAAACGCTGGCGCCCCCGCCCGTCGCTGCGGGCGAGCCTTCGAGCGCGCTACTGTTCCAGGCGATTTCCGGAATGTAGGATTTGACCGACGCGCCGGTTCCATCGTTGTTTACGGCCCAGTAGTGACCCGAGCCTTCATTGAACTCCGTTCCCCCCACGCCCGTCACTTCCGGAATGCTCGCGGGAATGTCTACGGCCAATCCCGGATTTCTGGAACTGTTGCAATCGGCTGCACCGGAGTCGCCGGACGCGGCGAACCAAGTCATGCCTTGAGCGTTCCCCTGCCGGGCCAGCGCCTGTAACATCACGGCGTCCGAATTCAGGTTCGCCAGCTCGCACGATCCGTAGCTCATGCTCAACACAGGAGCCAGATTCTGATCGATCGTGTACTGGACGGCATCCATAACGTC
>DATIRX010000301.1:0-9696 GCA_035469225.1 Bryobacteraceae bacterium | reverse complement strand
GGATACACGCCGCTGCGGGCTGCAGCACGTAGCTGGCGGTGTAGACGTGGTCGCCCGCGTCCTGCACGCCGTTGTGGTTAACGGCATTGCCTGCGATGTAAAAGTGAACCGATCCTTGATTCGTAGCCGGCGGGGTCCAGGTGAAGCTCCAAGAACCGGTACTGGGCTGAGTGTGCTCGATGAATTCGACGGGAAAATTCGCCGCGCAGTTACCGCTCAGACTCCGAGGAATGTTGTTGCTGCAGAGGACAAACACACTGGTGCCCGTCTGATACGAAAACCGTCCGGCTTGGCTTGCTAAATTGCTGTCCAGGCGAGCCGTCATCTGGAAACCGTGCCACACATTTGCAGAGTCAGACACAGACACTGTGATCGTTATTGGCGGGCCGCCTGGTGTATACGTGCTGCTTGAAAACGTGGCGCTGACGGAACCTCCTGCCGCATTGATGGGTCCGCCCTTTGTAAGTCCTGTATGGCATCCAGCGCTCGCACAAGCGTTCGGATTGCCGTCCGGGGGCGCACCCGAGTACCCAGGATCCGGGCCGCTGGCGTAGGCGTAGAGCACCACCGGCACGATACCCGCCAGAAACGCATAAACGATCTTCTTCCCCGTAGTCATTGCACCCTCATTAGTTTTCTAAACACAGCAGCGCCTTTTTAGCTGCGGTGCTTAAGGGAATTTCACCAAGCTTCCCCACATCCCACCATCGGCATTCGCGGGGACGGACCCCAATCCTGGCCTCGCGAACTTCACAATAGTATTGACTGTTGGTGATGGCGTGATGGAACACACCTAGTCTGGATCCCAGGCGAACACCGGAGAACAGTTCGGGAAGGTCCCAGAATCCCGAGACTCGCGGGCTGGGGGTGAGCAGGATGCGGCCTTTCCGGCGAATCACCAACAGGACCAGGTCCTTTCGCACGATTGCAGCCCGTTTCTTGGGAGGCGGCAGGTCGCGTTGCAGGTCGAGTCGTTTGGCTTCACACTCCGCAGCCCAGGGGCACGCTGAACACAGCGGCTCGCGCGGCAGGCACACCGTGGCTCCCAGCTCCATGAGGGCCTGGTTCCATCGTCCCGGATCACGTCCATCTAATAATTGAGCCGCTATCGCTCCAACGTCGGCATCGGAGTCACCGGTTAGACGCATCATCACCCGCCGGACGTTTCCGTCGATTGCGGCGTGCGGCAGCCCGAAGGCGATGCTGGCGACCGCTGCGGCGGTGTAATCCCCTACCCCGGCCAGCGCGCGGATGGATGCATAGTCGCGCGGGAACCCGCCGGCCTCCACCATCTGGCGGGCGGCCTTCTGCAGATTGCGCGCGCGCGAGTAGTAGCCCAGGCCGCTCCACGTGGCCAGAACCTCGGCTTCGGAAGCCCGGGCAAGGTCCTCCAGGCGGGGGAAGCGCGCAAGAAAACGTTCATAGTAGGGGATCACCGCGGCCACCCGCGTCTGCTGCAGCATGACCTCGGAGACCCAGATCGGGTAAGGATCGCCGGTCCGGCGCCAGGGCAGGTCGCGTTGATTTCGTTCATACCAGCGCACAAGCCGGCGTACGAGTTTTCGGCGGATGGCGATTCGGTCCAATTCTCTATACTAGTAAGTAACCCTCCCTTGAACGATTCCATCAGTATTCGTGGCGCCCGGGTGCATAACTTAAAGGGCATTTCGCTGGCGATCCCGCACGACCGCCTGACCGTGGTCACAGGTGTGTCCGGATCGGGGAAATCGTCGCTGGCGTTCGACACCATCTACGCCGAAGGACAGCGGCGCTATGTGGAATCGCTATCGGCCTACGCACGCCAGTTCCTGGAGCGGATGGAAAAACCGGACGTGGACGAAATCGACGGGATCGCGCCGCCGGTGGCCATCCGGCAGAAGAACACCACGCGCAATCCGCGCTCGACGGTGGCGACCTCGACCGAGCTGTACGACTTTCTGCGCCTGCTGTGGGCGCGCGCGGGACGCACGTATTGCCCCACCTGCGGCATCTACGTCGAACGCGATAACGTCGATCAGGTCGCGGCCAGGATGCTGGCGAAGCCCGAAGGCTCGCGCTGGTACGCGCTGTTTCCGCTGGTTCTCGACAAACTGCATCCTGGAAAGCCGGCCGAGAAAGCCGCCGGGAAGACGACCGAAGCCTTGCGCGACCGCCTGTTCGACTTACGCAAGCGCGGCTTCAACCGCTTGTATCAGGGCGGCAAGATCTTCGAATTCTCGACGCCCGAGTCGCTGCTGGATCTGGATTTCACCCAGCCGGTCTTCATCCTGGTGGACCGACTGGCGATCTCGCCCGATATGCGCGCGCGGCTAGTGGATGCGGTGGAAATCGGCTATCGCGAATCCGGCGAGATTCTCTTTGAGCCTCCCGCAGGCGGCGAGACGATTCGCTTCAACGAGAAGTTCGCGTGCAAAGTCTGTGGCAAAGCCTTCGAGGAGCCCGAACCGAGCCTGTTCAGCTTCAACAGCCCCTTCGGTGCGTGTAAGCGCTGCCAGGGCTTCGGCAACACCATCGACTATGACCTGGACCTGGTGATCCCGAACCGCGCGCTTTCGATTCAGCAGGGCGCGGTGCATCCCTGGACCAAGCCGCAGTATTCCGGATACGGCGTGGATTTCAAGAGGGACGCCAAGGGCAAAGTGCGCATGAGCACACCCATTCTCGATCTGAGAGAAGACGAGCTGGCGACGGTCCACCAGCACATCCGGGATTTCTTCGCCGAAGTGGAGAAGAAGAAGTACAAAGTCCACGTGCGCGTGTTCCTCAGCCGGTACCGGGGCTATACGCTGTGCCCGGACTGCGGCGGGTCGCGCTTGCGAGCCGAGGCGCTGTGGATTCGTGTCGGGGGGAAGAATCTGGCCGACCTCTCGCGCATGAACATCGCGCAGGCCCAGAAGTTCTTTCTGTCGCTCGAGCTGGCCCCGGAAGAGATGGCCATCGCCGACAAGGTGCTGATCGAAATCCGCCAGAGGCTGAAGTTCCTGAACGATGTCGGACTGGAGTATCTGACGCTCGACCGGCTTTCGGCGACCCTTTCCGGCGGTGAAGCGCAGCGCATCCAGCTGGCCACGTGCCTCGGCTCACGCCTGGTGGGCGCCTGTTACGTGCTCGACGAACCATCCATAGGTCTGCACAGCCGCGACACGGCCCGGCTGGTGGGCATTCTCGAAGAACTGCGCGACCTGGGCAACACGATTGTGGTGGTGGAGCACGATCCGGACGTGATGCGGTCGGCCGACCACATCATCGATCTGGGTCCGGGCGCGGGCGAGAACGGCGGGAACATCGTCTTCGAGGGCGACTACAAAAAACTGTTATCCGATGGCGCGACGTCGCTCACTTCCAAGTACCTGCGCGGCGATCTCAAGACCTCTTACATCCGCACCCGGCGCACGCCGAGTCCCAAACGCACCGTCCGATTTCTGGGCGCCCAGGCGCATAATCTCAAGGGCATCGACGTTTCCATCCCGCTCAATCTGATGGTGGCGATCACCGGCGTCTCGGGATCGGGCAAATCGACGCTGGTTCACGATGTAATCTATCAGACCCTTGAAAAGAGGCTGGACCGGGGGGGCGGTAAGCTGCCGCCGATGCCCGGGAATTCGCCCGAGGATTGGGGCGTGCCGCCGGAAAAACTCACCTGCCGCAAAGTGGAGCGGGCCGAGCTTCTGACGGCCGTGGTGCTGGTGGACCAGTCGCCCATCGGCCGCACCCCGCGCTCGAATCCGGTCACCTATATCAAGGCGTTCGATATCATCCGCGAGCTGTTCGCATCCACCGCCGAGGCCGACCGCCGCGGGTACACGCCCGGACATTTTTCCTTCAACATTCCGGGCGGACGGTGCGAGACCTGCCAGGGCGATGGAACCGTCACCGTCGAGATGCAGTTTCTGGCGGACGTCGAACTGATCTGCGAAGACTGCAACGGGACGCGTTTCAAGCCAAGCGTGCTGGACGTTCACTATCACGCGCTGAACATCCACGAGGTGTTGCAGCTTACCGTGAAGGAAGCCATCTCGTTCTTCTCGGCGACTCCCCGTTTGGCCCAGAAGCTGGAAGTACTGGCCGATGTCGGTCTCGGATATCTGCGGCTGGGGCAATCGGCGACCACGCTTTCCGGCGGCGAAGCGCAGCGCGTGAAGCTGGCGGCGCACTTGTCGCAGGCCACCAGCGAAGGCACGCTGTACATCTTCGACGAACCAACCACCGGACTGCACTTCGACGATATCGCCAAACTGCTGGATGCGTTCGAGCGGTTGTTGCGGTCGGGCGCGAGCATCCTGATCATCGAACACAACCTGGAAGTGATCCGCCGGGCTGACTGGGTGATCGATCTGGGTCCGGAGGGCGGCGAGGGAGGCGGGAGAATCGTCGCCGAGGGGACGCCCGAGCAGATTGCGCAGGTCGCGGAATCTTATACTGGCAGGTACTTAAAGGCCGCAATGTAATGGTGCAAACTCGACACATCGAAAAACACTTTGAATCGTCGCTGGTGGTGCGCGACGTGGTCATCGGAATGGCGGACGGGCTCACGGTGCCCTTCGCGCTGGCCGCCGGACTCAGCGGCGCGGTGGACGCATCGCACGTGATCATCATCGCCGGCCTGGCGGAAGTGGCCGCCGGCTCGATCGCCATGGGCCTGGGCGGATATCTGGCCGCAAAGGGCGATACCGAACACTACGCCAGCGAACGCAAGCGCGAAGAAGTGGAGATCGTCGAGCGCACCGACGATGAGCGCCATGAGGTGATCGAGATTCTGGAATCGTATGGTCTGACGCTCGATCAGGCCAAGCCGATTCTGGCGGCATTCGAGGCCAAGCCGAAAGTCTGGGTGGATTGGATGATGCGCTTCGAGCTGGGTCTCGAAGAGCCGGATCCCAAGCGAGCCGTCACCAGCGCCTTGACCATTGCGGGCTCCTATGTCGCCGGGGGGCTCATTCCACTGGCTCCCTACATGTTCACGCCGGACGCTCGGACGGCCTTGGATTATTCGGTAGGATCTACCCTGGTCGCCCTGGCCGCTTTTGGATACGTGAAGGGACATTTTACCGGGGCTCCCAAGCTTCGCAGCTCCCTGGGCACCATGGGCATCGGGGGATTAGCCGCGGCAGCAGCGTATTTGATCGCCCGCCTGATCAGCTAGCATTTGGCATCCAACTTGCTTCCTGGTCAGCATGAAACTTGCGCTATTGGTGTGTATGATGGCGGTCGGGGCTGCGGCCCAACCGGTATCGGTGGGAGTGAAGTTCGGTGTCCCGGTGACGGACGCTCTGGAAACGTTTCAAGGAAATCAGTCTGCCTACGTTACCAATACTCATCGCTTTCTGGTGGGACCGACGGTTCAGTTGAATCTTCCTTTCCGCTTCTCCATTGAGGTGGATGCGCTGTATCGGCGGCTGGGATACGAATACAATCAGTTCGCCGGTCCGGGAAGTCCAACGTCCACCCGGACCGTGGCGAACTCCTGGGAATTCCCGGTTTTGGGAAAATATGCCATTTGGGGCGGGCCCGTACGCCCGTTTGTCGATGCCGGGGCGAACTTCCGCCACATCAGCGGAGTGGACCAGATCCGCTCTACCCTGACCGCGGTCAACGTCAACGTAACCGCTCCGGAGTTTAACAAAGACAACGATATCGGATTCGTCTTCGGCGGCGGCGTGGAGTTCAAGCTCGGGCGCGTGCGCATCACCCCCGAGTTTCGATATACGCGGTGGGGTTCGGAAAACTTCCGCGATCCGGTGGCCGCGCTGCTCCGCACCAACAAGAATCAGGGCGATTTTATAGTGGGGCTGACGTTTTAGCCGGAGTCTCTTCGGTCTGTTCCACCAGTTTGTCCACAGCAATGCGGTAAATGGCCGGCTTCCCATGCCGGTCGCTGGAGAAGAATACGCTCTGGCTGTTGGGCGAAAACACCGGCGATACGGCGGCCGGATCGCTTGCGCGATGCTCGCAGAGCGTGAATTCGCGCCGCACGGCCCGCACCAGCAGGAGCACGTGCGGCGAGGCCTGGCTGCCGCTGGCGCCCACAAACACGCTGGCATCCGAGTTCCGCTCGAAGCACGCCCACTGGGTGGTGTCCGAGACCGCCTTATCCTCGTTGGTATCGGGCGTGAACTCGCGGATATTGCGCAGCTTGTGCGAATCGGGCGGGACATTCAGATAGAGAACACTCTTGCCATCCGGACTCCAGGTCGCGGCCGGAGTCTGGCCGTCGGCCAGACGAAAGCGGTAGTTCTGTTTGCCGTCCAGATTCGCCAGCCACAGACCGCCGGCCCTGCGATACAGCACCGAGGCCCGGCGGGGGCGCGCCACCGGATCGGTCAAGGCTTCATCGGCTTCCGCCAGCAGGCTCGCCGCGCCATCCATCATCCGGATCGATTGCAGGCGATAGTGCGAGCCCTTCTGCTCCACCAGCGCGGCGAACAACCCATCGTCGGCGATACTCATCGCGCTTACCCGGTACCCTTCCGGGGCTTGATAGACCTGGCGCGGCCGGAGCGACGTCAAGCCGCTGGCATACAGCCGGGCGCCATCCACGTAACAGAAGCTCCTCTCATCGCCGGTCAGGGTGAGGCCAGCCGGATCGAGATTCTCGGCCTCGGTCAGCACGCGAGTCTGGCCGCTCTTCAAGTCCAGCCGGCAGACCTGCATGCTCCCGGATGCGTCGGAGGCGAAGACCAGAAAATTTCCTTTGCGCGATACAGAACGCGCATAATGCGGCGGCAGAACGCTGCGATGCTCCGGGTCGGTCAGGCGGAAGACGGGAAATTCGGTGGTAGGGTCGGCGTAACGAAATACGGCCGAAGGCAGGAGACTGCCTTTTCCAGTGGCGGCAGCGGAACAGATACCGGGAATAGCCGCTAGAAAGAGACGCCGTGAAAAGGCGCGCCGCACCATCTTCCGATGGTAGCGCTAGAAGGGCAGATCTGGAGGCGCCGGCTCGACCAGCGTGGACTTGGCCAGGTACGGATACGGATTCACCGGATTCCCTTTGCGGCGCACCTCAAAGTGCAGGTGCGGGGACGTCACGCGGCCCGTTGCGCCCGAGTAG
Source organism: Bryobacteraceae bacterium (assembly GCA_035469225.1). Classification (GTDB taxonomy): domain Bacteria; phylum Acidobacteriota; class Terriglobia; order Bryobacterales; family Bryobacteraceae; genus Palsa-187. Next base: position 2,645 of record DATIRX010000301.1, on the reverse strand, counting down.
CCCAGTATCTCGCCACGGCGGATTTCCTGGCCGGGAACGACTTCGAAACCCGAAAGGTGCGCGTACCAGGTCTGGATTCCGTTGCCATGGTCGATCACCACCAGCTTGCCGTAACCGCCCGAGGCCCGTTCGGCGTGCTCGATGACTCCATCGGCGGTAGCGCGTACGGAGGTGCCCTGCGCGGCCGAGATATCCACACCGCTATGAAACGCGCCTTCGCCGGAAAACGGATCCTGCCGGTCGCCGAAATGGCTCAACAGTCGGCCCGTCACCGGCCAGATGGCGGGCATCGTATTCTTTTGCCAGGCTCGGGGATAGGTGCGATTGAGGCGGGAGAAACTAGCGGACTTGAGGAAGTTATATTCGTTGATCGATTCGCGGAAGGTGGGAACCAGCAGGCCCTCGTCGACGATATCGGAGGAGCTGTCCAGCGTCTTCTTAAGCCCCAGCGCCAAGGTCACCTCGCTGGCTAGCAGCTGGAGTTCGGCCAGCTGGGCGTCCTTCTGATTGTTCTGCTGCTGCAACACGTGGTATTGCGTTCGAAGAGTATCCACTTCTGACCGAAGCGTGTTGTAATTGGCGACCTTCCAGGTCATGCGCAGGTAACTGGAAACCGCGCCGAACATGGAGAACGATCCGATAAGTGCAAGCCCCAGAACAACATACAAAGCTTGATGGGGAATATGGATGCGCCGCAGGCGTCCATGAAGCGAGTGGGCCAGCACGACCACGAAATAATGCTGCTTCATAACTCTCCCATTAACGTCGATACCGCCTTAGACTACCATGCCCTGGACGACCGGATTAGGCAGGGGGCATACCACAGGGTAGATGACCAGAAGATGAATGAATGGTAAGGATAGCCAAAAAGGTGGCTCCCGTCAAGTACGGAACAGGCGGCTGCCGACCCCCTCCCCCACCCGGCCTGATGGGGGCCTTGCATTCAGCGGACGGATCTAATAAAGGTAGAAGCGGCCAGAAGGAGGCCGGGAACATTTATGTTTAACGTGCTGACCGTATCGTGGGGGTCCGTGACGGTGGTCCTGGTCGGTCTCCTGATCTACCGGGCGCTGATTGGAATGCGCGAAGAAGACCAGCTATTCCTGGCATCCGGCGAAGAACATCAGGCGGCGGAGCAGCAAGTTTTGCAAGCGCGCATTCATAGCGTGAATCGGTTCGCGGTCTGGCTGGGTGTCCTGTCCGGCCTTCTGCTGATCGGCATGGCCAGCTTGTGGGTGTACGAACACATCGGCGCGCGTTAGTAAAATGAGGTGGCTTGCAGCCACTGCTCATATATGACGGCCGATGTGGCTTCTGCCGCATCTGGATCGACTATTGGCAGCGGCTGACGGGCGACCGGATCGACTACGCGCCGTCCCAGGAGGCCGGAGCCCGGTTTCCGCAAATTCCCGAAGCAGCCTTCGCCCAGGCGGTTCAACTGGTGCGGCCCGACGGCTCCTATGTCAGCGGCGCGCGCGCGGTCTTTGAAACGCTGGGATGGCAGCGGGTCTACGAATCGTCCCCCTGGATCGCCGGACCCGCGGAAGCCGGTTACGGCTGGATCGCGCGGCACCGGAATTTTGCCTACTGGCTGACGCGCCTGACGTTCGGAAAAACCATCGAGCCGGCGCGTTTCGCGGTCACACAATGGCTGTTCCTGCGGGTTCTGGCGCTGATCTATCTGGTGGCGTTCGCGTCTCTGGCGGTTCAGGCGAAAGGACTCCTGGGCCAGCACGGCATTTCCCCCGCGCACGAATTTCTCGATCGAGTAGGCAGCAGCCTGGGGCCCAGCGCGGGATGGATGCGCTATTGGGCCGTGCCGAGCCTGTTCTGGTGGAACTCGACCGACATGGTCCTGACGGGCGCCTGCTGGGCGGGCCTAGTGCTGAGCGCGATTCTGCTGGCAGGATATCTGGAGCGCATGGCTCTGGTGCTGCTCTACGTGCTGTACCTGTCGTTCAGCCTGGCCGGGCAGGAGTTCCTGTCGTTTCAATGGGACGCGCTGCTGCTCGAGACCGGATTCCTGGCCATCTTCTTCGGACACTCGGGCGTCATGCAGAAGACCATCGCATGGCTGTATCGATGGCTGGCGTTCCGTTTGTATTTCCTGTCGGGATTCGTGAAGCTGTCGAGCGGCGACCCGAACTGGCGCGGCCTGAGCGCGCTCGATTTCCACTACTACACGCAGCCGCTGCCGACCATCGTCGCCTGGTATGCCGACAAGCTGCCGCGCTGGTTTCAGCACGCTTCCACGTTTACGGTGCTGGCCGTGGAGCTGGGCGCGCCCTTCCTGATCTTTGCGCCGCGCCGGATCCGTTTGTTGGGCGCGGGATTGCTGCTGGGTCTGGAAGCTTTGATCTTCGCCACCGGAAATTACACCTTCTTCAACCTGCTGGCGGCGGCGGTCACGCTGTTTCTATTCGACGACCAGGCGCTGCGGGGACTGGTCTGGAGGCCGCGGCGTGCACACATCGAAATCGCGCCCTCCAGCCGAACCCTTCGCATCCTTGCGGCGTCCGTAACCGTGCTGATTCTGCCGCTGGGTCTCGCGAGGATCTTCGAGAACGCCGGAATACGGCTGCCTGAGCCGGTGGAGGCTGTGGCCCGCTACGCGTCGCCGTTTCAGGTGGTCAACTCCTACGGAT
>DATIRX010000300.1:0-12259 GCA_035469225.1 Bryobacteraceae bacterium | reverse complement strand
TGAGGAAGCCGCCAAACTGCCAGGTGCCAAACTTCTCCCCGCGCAAGGCGAATTTCCGGGACCCACACCGTCGGTCTATGCGTTCCCGAAATTCACGTCGCAGCGCAACATCTACCGAGTTCCTGTGCCGTAATCATGTTTGAATGGACGGCCCTGTGGGGGCTAAATCCCAAAAGCCCAGCCACCATGAAGCTTTGTTAACCAAAATCCGGGGCCTCATCCCGGGCAGGCCTTGTTATAATGGAAAATCTCTATGTCCTCAAGCCCTATGTCCGCCGTGGGGAAGAAGATTATCTTGTTGCGGCCACGAGGTTTTTGCGCCGGAGTGGTCCGCGCGATCGATGTCGTAAAGATCGCCCTGAACATGTATGGGGCGCCGATCTACGTGCGGAAGGAAATCGTCCACAACCGCCACGTGGTTGAAGAACTTAAGGCGCTAGGGGCCATATTCGTAGAGGAACTGGACGAGGTGCCTACGGGCGCGCGGGTCATTTACAGCGCACACGGCGTCGCACCGGAAGTGCGGACCCAGGCGCGCCAGCGCGGTTTGAAAGTGATCGACGCGACCTGCCCGCTGGTCACGAAAGTCCATCTGGAAGCCAAGAAGTTCGCCCGCCAGGGTTACACCATCGTTCTGATCGGGCACAAGGATCATGACGAAGTGATTGGCACGTTGGGAGAAGCCCCGGAATCGACGGCGCTGGTGTCTACCGTGGAGGATGTGGATCGCCTGCAAGTGGCCGATCCGGAGCGTGTCTCCTTCATCACGCAGACCACGCTGAGCCTGGATGAAACCCGGGACATCGTCCAGCGGCTGAAAGAGAAATTCCCCAAGATTCAAGGGCCTGCCGCGCAGGATATCTGCTACGCCACCGAAAATCGGCAAGTGGCTGTGAAGGCCGTGGTTCCGCTGTGCGAAGTGCTGCTGGTGGTGGGTTCGCAGAACAGTTCCAATTCGCGGCGTCTGGTGGAAGTTTGCGAAAAGATGGGCGTTCCGGCGTACCTGGTGGACGATCTCACGGAAGTCCAGCCGCAATGGCTCGAAAACATCCAGACCATCGCGGTCACCGCCGGGGCATCGGCGCCGGAGAATCTGGTGGAGCAACTGGTCGAATTTCTCCAGCAACGCGGTTTCGCGCAGCTGGAGGAGATGGAAGTCAAAGAAGAGGACGTGCGCTTCAATCTGCCCGCCGAGCTGACGCGCACCGTCCAGCTACAAACCGTCGCACGGGTATGAGCAGCCCCAGTCTGCAAATTGCGGACACTCTGCTCGCGGCATCGTCCGCGGCATTGCGGCGCGCTACACAATTCCTTTTGAGCCGCCAGGCCGGCGAAGGATATTGGTGCGGAGAACTCACCGCCGATACTACGCTGGAATCCGATTTCATTCTGCTGGAACTGTGGCGTCACGCGCCTGAGAACGGGACCTGGAATCCGCCGACGCGGGCGCTGATCGACAAAGCCGCCCGATCCATCCTGGCGCGCCAGCTGCCCGATGGCGGTTTCAGCATTTACGAACAAGGTCCGTCGGAAGTCAGCGCGAGTATCAAGGCGTATACGGCGCTCAAGCTGGCGGGGCTCAGCATGGCCGACGCCAACCTGACGCGCTTGCGGGAACGCATCCTTGCGCTGGGCGGGCTGCAGGCGGCCAACAGCTACGTCAAGATCAACCTGAGCCTGTTTGGCCTGTTCCCGCGCGAACACACGCCCTCGATTCCTCCCGAGCTGAACCTGTTCGGCAATGTGATCTACGAGATGTCTTCGTGGACGCGCGCCATCGTGACGCCTCTTTCGATTCTGCATTCCATGAATCCGCAGCGGCCGGTGCCTGCAGGATTCACGGTAAACGAACTGATGGCTCCAGGCGTCTCACTGGAGTTTGCCGGGCATAACGAGAAGTTTCTGAGCTGGGGCAATTTTTTCTTTGTCGCCGACCGCTTTCTGAAACTGTGGGAACGGCATGGATCCCGCAGCCTGCGGATGCGGGCCATCCGGCGCGCGGAGCAATGGATCCTGGAGCGGACGCGGCACGCAGACGGCCTAGGCGCGATTTATCCCTCCATGATGTACGTGGTGATGGCGCTCGATTGCCTCGGCTACCCGGCGGACCATCCTGACGTCCAGGAAGCCAATCATCAGTTCATGAACCTGATGATTGACGATCATCGCGGGTTCTTCTTCCAGCCGTGTTTTTCACCGGTCTGGGACACCGCCATCGCGGTACACGCGTTGGGCGAAGCGGGATGTGCGCCGGAATCCAAGTTGACGGCCTCGGCCGACTGGCTCCTTTCGAAGGAAGTCCGCCGCAAGGGCGACTGGAGCGTCAAACGGCCCAACGTCGAGCCTTCGGGCTGGTACTTTGAGTTCGCCAACGAGTGGTATCCGGACATCGACGACACTGCGCAGGTTCTTCTCGCCCTGGCGCACTCTTCGGCGACCGATTCCGAAGCTCAGAAGGCGTCCCGCAAGCGCGCGGTGGATTGGCTGCTGGCCATGCAAGGCTCGGATGGCGGCTGGGCGGCCTTCGACGTCGATAACAATTGGAATTTTCTGAGCAGCGTACCCTTTGCAGATCATAACGCCATGCTCGATCCCACCTGCCCGGATATCACCGGGCGCGTGCTCGAAGCTCTGGCAGCCTGCGGCGTCCCCAACAGCCATGCTGCCGTGCGCCGCGGCGTCGCGTATCTGAAGCGATCGCAGGAAGCCGACGGAAGCTGGTACGGCCGCTGGGGCGTGGATTACATTTACGGCACCTATCTGGCGCTGCGAGGCTTGCGAGCTTCGGGCGAAAGCGACCGCGAAGCGTTTATTCTGCGAGCCGGCGAATGGCTGCGATCCATCCAGAACGCCGACGGGGGATGGGGCGAGAGCTGCGCCAGCTACGATCATGAGACGTTCGTACCGGCCCACAGCACGCCGTCGCAGACGGCCTGGGCGGTTCTGGGGCTGATCGCCGGCGGCGATACCACCAGCAGCAGCGTTCACAAAGGCGCCGAGCACCTGATCGAAACCCAGCGCAGCGACGGCGGCTGGGACGAGGATCTATCCACTGGAACCGGATTCCCCGGCGTGTTCTATCTGCAATATCATCTTTACCGGCATTCTTTCCCGGTGCTGGCGCTGGCCGATTACCGCAAAGCAAGAGGAGCAATGCATTCATGAGATTTCCCATTAGCCAGGCAGCCAGCATGGCGACCTACATCGCCAAGAACAAGCTGCGGCCGCGTCCGGAATGGCAGAAGAACCTGGGAGCCAGCGAGGACTTGAAGAATCCGTTTCGCATCGTTCACGCGCAGATTCCGTCGGCGCGCGCCGATCGCAAGCCGCATCCCATGCTGAGCAAGCGCTTCCCGCTGGTGATGATGCTGGAGCCCTTGCATGCCTGCAACCTCACCTGCACCGGCTGCGGGCGCATCCGCGAATACGAGACGTCCATCAGCTCACGGCTGACACTGGAACAATGCCTAAAAGCCGTGGACGAGTGCGGCGCTCCCATGGTGTCGATCTGCGGCGGCGAACCGTTTCTGTATCCGGAACTTCCGCAGCTGTGCCAGGAGATCCTGAAGCGCGGCAAATATATTCAGTTGTGCACCAATGGCATGTTCATCGCCAAGCGGCTGAAGGAATTCACGCCGGACGCAGGCTTAGTGTTGAACGTTCACCTGGATGGCATGGAGAAGAATCACGACCTGGCGGTGGAACGCGAGGGCGTATTCAAGGCCGCCATCGAAGGGATTCGCATCGCCAAGCAGAACGGATTCAAGGTATTCACCAACACCACCGTGTATCGGGAAACCGATATGAACGAGATCGATGAGCTGTATACGTTCCTGGCGCAGTTCAAGGTGGACGGACACACCATTTCACCGGCCTACGGATATTCCTCGGTGAACGACCAGGAAATCTTCATGACGCGCGAGGATATTTACGAGAAGTTCAAGGACATCGACAAGATGGCCAAGAAGTTCCCGCTGGTATCGTCGCCGGTGTACATGGACTTCCTGAAGGGCGATCGCGATCTTCCCTGCACCGCCTGGGGCAACCCTACCTACAACGTCAAAGGCTGGAAAGGCCCGTGTTACCTGATCACCGACGCGCATCATGAGACCTTCGAAGATCTCATGACCAAGACGCCCTGGGAAAACTACGGCTCCGGCAATGACCCGCGCTGCGATCAATGCATGGTGCATTGCGGCTATGAGCCCTCTTCGGCATACGGCATCAACGCCAAGCTCAGCGATCCGTTCAAAACGCTGAGCTGGCTGCTGGGCTGAAGCCTCGAGTGAAAACCACGCTCGTCACCGGAGCCACCGGATTCGTCGGCTGGCATGTGGCGCGAGCGCTGCTGGAACGGGGCGATTCGGTGCGCGCGCTGGCGAGGGAACCCGTAAAGCTGCGAGAGCTGCCCGGGATCGCACCGATCCAAGGCGACCTGCGCGATCCCGCGTCGCTCCAGCGCGCCGTAGAGGGCTGCAGCGTGGTTTTCCACGTCGCCGCGGACTACCGGCTATGGACTCGCGAGCCCGAGGAAATGTACCGCTCGAATGTGGAGGGCACCCGGGCCATGCTCGACGCCGCGCGACGGGCCGGGGTCGAGCGCTTCGTCTACACCAGCACCGTGGGCTGCATTGACGTTCCGTCGAACGGCGTAGGGGATGAGGGCATGCCGGCGCGCCTCGAACAAATGCAGGGTCCCTACAAGCGTTCGAAGCTTCTGGCCGAACACGTGGCCCTGGAGTTTGCAGAACGCGGCTTTCCGGTGGTGATCGTGAATCCGACGGCGCCGGTGGGCGATCACGACTTCAAGCCGACGCCTACGGGCAAAATCGTGGTCGATTTCGCGCGCGGGGCTATTCCAGCCTATGTGGACACGGGACTCAACCTGGTGGACGTGCGGGACGTGGCGTGGGGGCATCTGGCGGCGTGCGAGCGCGGCACCGCAGGAGAACGCTACATCCTGGGCTCGGAGAACATGACACTGCAGCAGATCCTGGAGACGCTGGCTGGGATCCTGGGGCGGAAGGCGCCCCGCGTGCAGATTCCCTACGCAGTCGCGTATGCCGCGGGCGTGGCATCCACGGCCTGGGCGAATCTGACGGGAAAAGAACCACGCGCTCCGCTGGATGCAGTCCGGATGTCGCGCAAGAAGATGTGGGTGCGCCACGATAAAGCGGCGCGCGAGCTGGGATATTCGCCGGGACCGGCGGCGGATGCGCTGGCGCGCGCCGTGGCCTGGTTTCGCGACAATGGATATTGTTGATTGCAAATGGAGACATGGCTCATGGTCGCGGCTGAAGCGCGCGAGTTCGAAGGCTTTTTGAAACGCGCCCGCAACATCCGTCCTTTACCGTGGCCGGGCGCGGCGTTTTCGCGGGAAATCGTGTCGAAAAACCGCCGCTGGCTCCTGGTCGCCAACGGCCCCGGACCAAGGCTGGTGGAACTCGCATTACGGACCAAGCCGGAAGCAGATCGGATTGTCAGCGTCGGGTTTTGCGGGGCGCTTGACCCGGCGCTACAGATTGGTGATATCGTCGTATCGGGTGAAGTTCCGGAGGAGTTAGGAGCGTCGTTTGTGCAGGGCGACGTGGTATCCGTGGATCGTGTCGCGATCACCGCGGAGGAGAAGCGCGAGCTGCGTGCGTCCACCCAGGCAGCAGTGGTCGAGATGGAATCGGCGGCGGTCGCCCGGAGGGCGCGGGAGTGGCATCTGCCATTTGGCTGCGTGCGCGTGGTGTCCGATGTCGCGAGTGAGGATTTGCCTTTGGATTTCAACCGCTATCGGGATGCGGACGGGCGCTTCAACCGGATGCGGATTGCTTTCGCCGCTGTGAGCCGCCCGTTCACAGTACTGCCGGGCCTGATTCGCCTGGATCGAAATTGCCGCCTGGCGGCGGAACGGTTAGGAGAGTTTCTTGCCAACCAGAATTAGCACCGACGGAAAGCCGGTGCTCACAATGCCGGGAGCTGCTACGCTCCCGGAGGCAGCCGCGACCATGCGGGCCGCGGTCTATCGTGGTTCCGGACGGGTGGATGTGGAAGCGATTCCCGTCCCCGAGATCGGAGCGGGGGAAATTCTGGTCCAGGTGGAAACCTGCGGGATCTGCCACACCGACCTGAAAAAGATCGCCTACGACCTGCTGGAGCCGCCCCGCGTCTACGGTCATGAAACGGCCGGGATCGTAGCTGCCGTGGGCTCCGCAGTCAAACGTTTCCGCCGCGGCGACCGCGTAGTGGTTTTTCATCACATCCCCTGCGGCGAATGCTTCTACTGCCATCGCAAGTTATTCGCGCAGTGTCCGGTCTACAAGAAAGTGGGAGTCACGGCCGGCTTCGAGCCCGCCGGGGGCGGCTTCGCACAGTACGTGCGCGTGATGGATTGGATCGTCGAGCGCGGCGTCGAGAAGATCCCGGAGGGCGTATCGTTCGATCAGGCCTGCTTTGTGGAGCCGGTCAACACCTGCCTGAAGGGATTCAAACAGATCGATCCGCAACCGGAAGATACCGTGGCGATCCTGGGGCAGGGACCCATCGGCCTGATCTTCACCATGATGGCGGCGCGAACCGGCTCGCGCGTGATCGTGACCGACAGCATGGCCAGCCGGCGCGGGCTGGCGCTCAGTTTTGGCGTCCAGGAAGCATTCAATCCCCTGGATGAAAACCTGGAGGCGCGGATGAAAAGCATGACCGGGGGCCGGGGCGCCGACCTGGTCATTGTCGCGGCCTCGGCTCCGGGAATTGTGCAGCAGGCCGTGGCGTGTTCCCGGCCGGGCGCCCGCATCCTTCTCTTCGCCCAAACTTCGCATCAGGAGCGGATCGAGGTGTCGGGTGCGGACGTGTGCGTGGCGGAGCGCGCCATCTTCGGCTCCTACAGCGCTTCGGTGGACCTCCAAAGAGAGTCCGCGGACCTGGTTTTCAGGGGCGCCCTGCCGGTGCAAGACCTGATCACACATCGGGTTACATTAAATGACATTCATAGCGGCATAGAGCGCGCGTTGCATCCGGATGAGGTATCGTTAAAGATAGTAGTTCAGCCACAAAGATGAGTCTAGACACGTACCGGATGAGCGCGGCCGTGCTTTATGGCAAGGAGCAACTCCGCATTGAGCGAGTGGACGTCCCGCAGCTGAGCCGCGGCGATGTACTGGTACGGGTCCGCGCGGCGCTCACTTGCGGAACCGACGTCAAAGTGTTCCGGCGGGGCTATCACGCCAAGATGATCCGCCCGCCCGCATTGTTCGGGCATGAGCTGGCCGGAGATGTGGCGGCCGTGGGAAGTGATGTCGCGGGGTTCCACGTAGGCCAACGGGTTGTGGCGGCTAATTCGGCGCCCTGCGGTGTTTGTTTTTACTGCGAACGCGGCCAGGAAAACCTCTGCCAGGATCTGCTGTTCAACAACGGAGCGTACGCCGAGTTTATCCGCATTCCGGAACGCATTGTCGAAAAAAACATGCACGCGATCCCGGATCACGTGAGTTATCAGGATGCCGCGCTGGTGGAGCCGCTGGCATGTGTCATGCGCGGCCTGGAAGAAAGCGGCGTCAAGCCCGGCGACACCGTGGCGGTGATCGGATTGGGACCCATCGGCATGATGTTCGTGCGGCTGGCGAAATCGGTATACAAAGCGCGGGTGATCGCGATCGGACGGCGGCGATCCCAGCTCGATCGCGCCTCCGGCATGGGCGCGGACGAAGTAGTCCTGAACGAAGAAGGCTCAGACGTGGTGACACCGGTCCACAAACTGACCGGGGGCCGGGGCGCGGACATCGTGATCGAAGCGGTGGGACTGCCGGAAGTCTGGCAGCTCGCCATCAAGCTGCTGCGGCGAGGCGGCGTGGTGAACTTCTTCGGCGGATGTCCGGAAGGAACCGAGGTTCCGGTGGATGCCGGACTGCTGCACTATTCCGAGCTGACGCTTAAAGCCAGTTTCCATCACACGCCCGCGCTGATCCGCCAGGCTCTGGACATCATCAGCCGCGGCCGGGTTACGGCCCGCGATTTTGTGAATCGCGTCGAGCCGCTGGCGAATCTTCTGGAAGTGATGCAGCACCTGATGAGCCACAACGGGCACCTCAAGACCGCCATCATCCCGTAGAGGAGCCGCAGGCTCAGTGTCCGGCACATTCCTCTACCCCACTGCGTTTCTGGCCTCGCCGGAGGCGATGGAGCGGGCCTGGTCCCAGGAACAGTCTCTGGCCTACACCCGCTGGCTGGCGACGCATCATTACGAAAATTTTCACGTCGTAAGCCTGCTGCTGCCCAAGCGCCTGCATCAGGATTTCTACAACGTCTATTCGTTCTGCCGCTGGGCGGACGATCTGGGCGACGAGATCGGCGATCCGGCGGAGAGCCTGCGTTTATTGACCTGGTGGCGCGGCGAACTGCACGCCATGTACGCCGGAAAAGCCCGTCATCCGGTGTTGGTGGCGCTGGCGGGAACGGCGCGCGAGTATTCCCTGCCCATGGAGACGTTCGACGATCTCATCAAAGCCTTCGAGCAGGATCAAACCGTCACCCGTTATCGCAGCTTCACGGAGGTGTTCGACTACTGCCGCTATTCCGCCAATCCCGTGGGACGCCTGGTGCTGGGGCTGTGCGGCTATCGCGACGCCGAACGCCAGGCTCTGTCCGACGCCACGTGCACGGCCCTGCAGCTCGCCAATTTCTGGCAGGATGTCACCGTGGATCTGGAAAAGGATCGCGTGTATCTGCCGCTGGACTTGCTCGAGGCTCACGGCTATCCTCTGGAGGCGCTGTTCGCGCGGCGCTTCGATGATCGTTTCCGCGGCGCCATGCAGGAGGCCGTGAACGTGACCCGCGGGCTGTTTCTGAAAGGATTGCCCCTGGCGGATACCGTGGACCGCCGCCTGGCTATCGATCTGGAGCTGTTCAGTCGCGGCGGCCTGCGTGTTCTCGACAAGATCGAGCGCCAGGGGTGCGACGTGCTCGGCGCCCGGCCGGCCGTTTCGAAAATGGAGCGCGTCGGACTGCTGTTGAGCGCGATTACGCGCAGGGCTTTTTCTCGAGCAGCCTAAATGACGCTCGAAGAGTCCTACGCCTATTGCGAGCGCGTCGCGCGCGCCCAGGCCAAGAACTTCTACTACTCCTTTCTGCTGCTCTCCCGGCCGCAGCGGCAGGCCATGTGCGCGATCTACGCGTTCATGCGGTACTGCGACGATTTGAGCGACGCCGAGGATGTGGCGGATCGCCCGGCTGCCATCGCAGGCTGGCAAAAGGACCTGGACGCGGCCTTGTCAGGGCGCCCTTCCCAGCACCCTCTGTGGCCGGCATTTTCCGATTCGGTACAGCGCTATGGCATTCCGCACCAGTATTTTCACGACATGATCCAGGGCGTCAGCTCGGATCTGGAACCGCGGCGCATCCAGACGTTCCAGGAGCTCTACGATTACTGCTACCACGTGGCCAGCGTGGTGGGCCTGACCATTGTCCATATCTTCGGCTTCGAAAATCCGGACGCGCTGCGGCTGGCGGAACGTTGCGGCGTGGCGTTCCAGCTCACCAATATCCTGCGGGACGTGCGCGAAGATGCCGAGCACGGCCGCGTATATCTTCCGGCGGAAGACCTGGAACGTTTCGGAGTGAAGACCGAAGATCTGGCGGGACCCGATCTATCGCCCGCCTTGCGCAACCTGCTGGCGTTTGAAGCCGATCGCGCGCGAGCGTACTATCGCGAAGCTCAGCCCTTGATCAACCTGGTAGATCGTCGAAGCCGCGCGTCGCTCAAAGCCTTGATCGGGATCTACGCGCGCCTTCTGCAACGCATCTCCGATTCCGGCTACGACGTGCTGGGGGAACGGGTGCGGGTCCCGGCGTGGGAAAAGCTCTGGATCCTGGCGCGCTGCGCGATCTGACGAGCCACTCACTCGCGTTCGCGGTTCTGTGCTGCCCGAACGGAACCACGCGCGGCAGCCAGTGGCTTATCGGAAGACCCAGCGGATGCCGCCGTCGGGTCCCCATAGGAAGCCTTTGGTATAGGTCTCCTGCTGCGGAGAAGTCCGGAAATACAAAACCTTCCCGCCGGCGAAGAATTCCAGGCTGCCCAGGCGCACCACGAAGCCGGCCTCGGCATCCCCAATGCCCGAGTGTTTCGGCAGCATCATTCCGGACCCTCGAACCTCCATGCGGAAGTGATGGGATGGCACATACTCCAGACCCAATCCAACTGCAGGAAGAATGATCCGCTGGCTGGATGTCAAAGGCTGGAGGGGCGCCGTCACCGTTGCCAAGATCGTGGGCTTGAACTGCAGATAGTGAAACTCCCACAGCGTCTTGATCCGGAGCTTGGCGTCCTGCGGCGGATTGGGATACGTCAGATAGTTCCAGGACGCCTTATAGTGGCGCAGGCCGTAGTCCACGTACAGAGGTTCGTTTTTCGGGACAATGCCGCCGAAGAAACCTACATCCCGTGGGGCAATGACGGAACCATTCCCGTTCAGCGTCAGGTAGGAAAGCTCCAGGCGCGTATTCCCTTTGGTTGGGAACGTGACCATGACGCCATAGGCCCGGTAGGGTTTTCGCGGGAGATTCAAGTCATGAGACGTGGTATCCACCGGATTTACGCCCCCGCGCAACGCAGGTCCGCCGCTGGGCAGCCAGACATACGCCCCGACCGATAACATTCGATCTATATTCTCGGGCTCCTGCGGCGGAGCCGCGGGAGCCGGCGGCGGAGTCACCGGCGCCTGAGCCGATAACATGGAACACACTAGTAGTGGGCAGATTATGCCGATCAGCTTCACAATTCCCTCATTCCCCTCTGCGCGGACCCGTCTTTAACGGGCCAAGCTACAGTCTTGAGGATAAGCTGGGGCGGGGCCAGGGTACAACAGCTGGCTTACACTATTCCTGTGATACCGCTGTTCCTGGTGCGCTTCGCCATTCGATGCCTGATCGTGGCCTTATACCGCGTGCGGGTGCTGGGCGCTCCCAACGTGCCGGCCCGGGGCGGGGTTCTTCTGGTCTCCAACCACGTTTCGCTCATGGACGGATTCCTGGTCGGGTGGGCGGCGCGCCACCGCCACGTGCGGTTCATGATCTGGCGTCCGTATTACGAGCATGGGGCTTTCCGCGGGGTGCTGCGGGCGCTGCGCACCATCCCGGTGGATCTCACCGGACCCCGCGCGGTGACTGCCGCGATGCAGGCGGCCCGCAAGCAGCTCGAAGCCGGACACGTGGTGTGCGTATTCACCGAAGGATCGGTGACGCGCACCGGCAACCTGCTGCCGTTCAAGCGGGGGATGGAGAAGATTATCGCGGGACTCGACGTCCCCGTGATCCCGGTGCACCTGGAGGGAGTCTGGGGAGGTATCTTCAGCTTCGCGGGCGGGCAGTTTTTCGGGAGCATTCGGCGATCCTGGCCCTTCCGGGTGACGGTCTCGTTCGGCGCTCCTCTGCCTGCGCCGGCCACCGCGGTGGCGGCACGGCAAGCCGTCCTGGAGCTGGGCAGCGAGGCCGCGCAACTGTCGCCGGACTCGCGCAAGACGCTGGCGTCCCGTTTCATTCGCGTGGCTCGCCGCCACTGGGGCCAGTTCGCCATGGCGGATTCCACCGGGCGCGAACTGACCTACGGCCGCGCGCTGACCGCGGCAGTGCTGCTGGCGGGATACGTTCGCCGCAAGACAGGCTCGGAGAAAATGGTCGGGTTGCTGCTGCCGGCAACGGTCGGCGGGGCGCTGGCGAACCTGGGCGTCGCCCTGGCCGGGAAGGTCCCGGTAAATCTGAACTTCACTGGCGGCCCGGAAGCCATGGCCTACGCCGCGGCCCAGTGCGAAATCCGCACGGTGATCACGTCTAAAGTGTTCCTGGCGAAGGCCAAGCTCGAAGCTCCCGAAGGCGCGGTGTACCTGGAAGATATTCTGGCTTCCATCGGCGGCGGAGCCAAGCTGCTGGGGTTATTGAAAGCGCGGCTGCTGCCGGCCTGGTGGCTGACGCCGAGACGCGATCCCGACAGCCTGGCCACGGTGATCTTTTCCAGCGGCAGCACCGGAGTGCCCAAGGGGATCATGCTCTCGCACTTCAATCTGGGCTCCAACGTGGATGCCGTGCTGCAATTGTTCGCACTCGATGAGAGAGATCGGATCGTCGGCGTGCTGCCCTTATTCCACTCGTTCGGTTTCATGGCGACCATCTGGCTGCCGCTGTTCGCTGGCTGCGGCGTGGTCTACCATCCCAATCCCACCGACGCGAAAGTCATCGGCGAGCTGGTGCACAAATACAAGGGGACGTTCCTGCTCTCCAC
>DATIRX010000299.1:0-2125 GCA_035469225.1 Bryobacteraceae bacterium | reverse complement strand
CTCAACCCGTATGAACCTGAATCAAGGCGGCGAAGCGCGTCCTGCCGATGTACTGCTCGTCAGCGGTAGTTTCTTTGACACGCTGGGGGTCCAGCCGGCGATGGGGCGCCTGATCAACAGCTCAGATGACACGAAGGGCTGTGCCGGCGACGGCGCCGTGGTCAGCGACGGCTTCTGGCACGGCGAGTTCGGCGGCGCCCGCGATGCGATCGGACGAAAAATCACGCTGGACGGCCAGCCTTTTGAAATCATCGGAATCACGCCGTCCTGGTTCTATGGAATTGAAACCGGCAAGAAATTTGATGTTGCGGTGCCGACCTGCTCCGAGCCTCGCTTTTCTCCGGAGCGTCCGAAGGAAAACGACAGGTTGGCCTGGTGGCTCGCGTGCATTGGCAGGCTCAGTCCGGGCTGGACGCTGGAACGCGCGTCCGCGCAACTCTCCGGAATTTCGCCGGCCGTTTTTGCGGAAACCCTGCCGGATGCTTACGATGCGGCCGACAAGAAGAGTTACCTCGAGATGCAGCTGGGCGCGATCCCTGCCGGAAATGGATTCGACGCATCCACCCGCGATTATGAGAACCCTCTCTGGCTCTTGATGGGCATCTCCGGACTTGTCTTGCTCATCGCGTGCGCCAACCTGGCGAACCTGATGCTGGCGCACGCCGGCGCGCGTGAGCGGGAAATGGCCGTGCGGATGGCGCTCGGAGCTTCCCGCGCGCGCCTGATCCGGCAGATGCTCGCGGAAAGCTTCCTGCTGGCCGGCTTCGGCGCCGCGGGCGGCGCCTTGCTTGCAAGCGTGTTAAGCCACACGCTCGTTACCTTTCTCAACACGCAGCAGATCCGGCTGTTCCTGGACCTGAACCTGGATTGGCGCGTTTTTGCATTCACCGCCTCGCTGGCGGTGCTGACCTGTGTGCTGTTCGGATTGGCGCCTGCGATCCATGCAGCCCGGACCGCTCCCGGAGAAGCGATGAAAGCCAGCAGCCGGGGAATCACAACCGGGCGCGATCGCTACGGGTTCCGCCGCATGCTTGTGGTTTCCCAGGTTGCTCTGTCCCTGGTTCTGCTTGTCGGTGCCCTGCTCTTTGTCCGGACGATCAGAAACCTGTTGGATCAGGACGCCGGCTTCCGTCAGGACGGCATTCTCGTTGCGGACGCCGATTTCGCCTCCTTGAGGATTCCGGATGACGGCCGCGCAGCGTACAGACATGACCTGCTGGAGCGGGTCCGCGCTATTCCGGCAGTGTTGTCGGCCGCATCCGTGGCGATCGTGCCGGCAACAGGGTACGGATTCGGATGGAACGACAACATCAATATTCCGGGCACTTCGATCAAGCGAAAGCTCACAAACTTCAATCGGGTAAGCCCGGGATATTTCCGGACGGTCGGCACTCCCCTGCTGGCAGGCCGCGATTTCGATGATCACGACACCGCCGCCTCTCCGCGGGTCGCAATCGTAACGGAGACCTTTTCCCGGAAATTCCTGAGCGGCGCCAACCCGGTGGGGGCGTCGGTCTCCGTCAACTATGATCCGCGCAAACCCGACCGCGTGTTCCAGATTGTCGGCCTGGTGAAAGACGCCAAGTACTCGAATCTCCGCGATGACTTCTCGCCGATTGTTTTTGTTGCGGACGCCCAGGATCCGCAGGCGGATTCAGAAATGAACCTTATGGTCCGGACGGAGCAGATCTCAGGCACAATCATTTCCATCAAACAAGCCATGGCTTCCTTGAACCCGGCGATCGTTCTGAGATTCCATGTATTCGAACTTCTGATTCGCCAGGGCCTACTGCGGGAACGTCTGATGGCCTCGCTCTCCAGTTTCTTTGCCTTCCTGGCCACGATTCTTGCCGTGATCGGCCTGTACGGAGTCATTTCCTACATGGTCATACGCAGGCGCAACGAAATCGGCGTTCGCATGGCGCTGGGCGCTAATGCGCGCGAAATCCTGATCATGGTGTTTCGGGAGGCGGCGACGCTTCTGGGCGCCGGACTCGCGATCGGCGCGATCCTCACCTTGATAGCCGGTTCAGCTGCGCGAGCGCTTCTGTACGGGCTGAAACCCGGAGATCCGCTGACGCTGGCGATGGCCGTCGCGGTCCTGGCTGCCGTGGCGGTCCTGGCC
>DATIRX010000298.1:0-1946 GCA_035469225.1 Bryobacteraceae bacterium | reverse complement strand
CCAGCTGTTGTCCATTGATGGTGAAAGCTCCGTTGCCATCGAAGTTAAGCGTGCCCCATCCGGACCGCGTATCGACGACGTTGGTTCCGCCTGGATCGGTCACCAGCAGCACTTGCCTAAAATAGTACTGTCCGCTCAGGGACGCATTGGTCGAAACTTGGGCTGCCGCAGCGCCCGCAAATCCCAGCATCGCGACCAAGCAGCCCATCGAGTATCGTTGAATCATAACCTAGAGCTTCAGTCTACTTGAACCCATCCTGAAAGAAAGAGTCTCGTGCGAGAAGAGCTATTACAGACGCTTCGGCTATCCATCCCCCTAGTACTGGCCGAGCTCGGCTGGATGGCGATGGGCGTGGTGGACACCATGTTCGTGGGCCGGGTGGGACCCGAAGCGATCGGCGCCGTGGGACTGGGCACGATGGTGTTCTACGGAATTGCAATCTGCGCGGCTGGATTGCTGCTGGGGCTGGACACGCTGGTAGCCCAGGCCTTCGGCGCAGGCGATCGCCAGGATTGCCATCGTTCACTGGTGTCGGGCGTATGGATGGCCGTGCTGATGATTCCCCCCGTGATGGGTTTGATCTGGATGCTGGAACGAATCCTGCCGCAGCTGGGAGTAAACAGTGCCGTGCTGCTTGCCACGCGGCCATACCTTCACGCGCTGATCTGGAGCGCGCCTCCTTTGTTGATTTATTTCGCGCTGCGGCGTTATTTGCAGTCGCTGCATATGGCGCGGCCGGTGATGATCACACTGGTGACGGCGAACCTTGTGAACCTGGCTGGAAACTGGGTGCTGGTCCTGGGTCACCTGGGAGCGCCGCGGATGGGCGCGGAGGGATCGGGCTGGGCCACTTGTTTTTCCCGCATCTATATGGCGGGGGCCTTGGTGTTCGTCCTATGGAAGCGCGATCCGGAAATCTTGCGCATTTCGTGGAGGCCGGATGCGGCTCGGATGTGGGCGCTTCTCAAACTCGGAGCGCCGGCGGCCGCGCAGATGGCGCTGGAGATCGGCGTGTTCGCCACTGTGACGGTCCTGGTGAGCAGGTTGCATGCGACGGCGCTCGCCGGACATCAAATCGCTCTGACCACGGTGAGCACAACCTTCATGATGCCGCTCGGCATCAGCTCCGCGGCAGCGGTACGGGTGGGATTCGAGCTGGGGCGCGGAGACCAGCGCAAGGCCGCTCACGCAGGATGGACGGCGCTGGCATTGGGCGCCACGGTCATGTCGGCGGCGGCTATCGTGCTGCTGGCGATTCCCGAGGCGATCGCGCGCCTGTTCACGCCGGACGCTGCTGTGATCGCCGCCACTGCGACCATTCTGCGCGTGGCGGCGTTTTTTCAGCTATTCGACGGATTGCAGATTGTGGTTACCGGCTCGCTACGGGGCGCTGGCGATACGCGGACGCCGATGGTATGCCATCTGATCGGTTACTGGGTGATCGGTCTGCCGTTAGGCGCACTATTGTGCTTCGGGCGAGGGCTGGGCGCGCCGGGTTTATGGATGGGCCTGTCGGCGGGGCTGATTGCGATCGGCATCGTGCTGGCGGCGTTCTGGTGGCGGACGGCGATCGAGTGGTCGCGCCGGGTGAGCGTGCGTGAGTGCGTGTGATAGCGGTTTAAAAGCCCCGCGTGATAAAATGTGGAGGCCTCATAGATTTCTCTCCCGGCCAGGTAGCTCAGTTGGTAGAGCGCAGCCCTGAAAAGGCTGGCGTCGGCGGTTCGATTCCGTCCCTGGCCACCACATTCTAAACAACTTAACTAGTGACCAAGAACATTAGTTTCTAACCCGGGGAACAATACGGGAACATTCAAACCGTTCCCGAAGCTTGCTTCCGCAGGACTCCTTCCATCAGCTTCCACATCTCGCGTGCCGTACCGCCCGTTCTGGCGATGTGACTCTTGGCCAGTTTGGCGTAGCGTTCGGTCATCTTGATGTTTGCATG
>DATIRX010000297.1:0-3176 GCA_035469225.1 Bryobacteraceae bacterium | reverse complement strand
GCCACTTCCTGCACGCAATTGGGGATCTGGACCTCGGTCTTGCTGACCACCGAATTCTTGATCAGGTCCTTCTCGGTGAGCGATGCCCGATTCCGGCTGCGATCGAAGGTGACCATGGTCTCGCGGCGGCGAAAGCCTTCCATCGAATTCATCACGCTCGAAGTGGCGCAGAACGGCGCATCGAATTCTACGCGATAGGCATCCTGGACTTTGTAGAGCGTCGATACCAGCCCCACGGATTCCAGCTTGACCGAGGCCGAAGAGGGTCCGTATTCCAGAACCGCCTGGCCGGCATGAATCAGCCGCCACTCGATGCTGTAGGTCAGTCTCTCCTTGGGAGCGTCCGCGGCGGCCAGGCCGAGCGTGATGGCGAAGAACAGGGCCAACAACGACATTCTTTCGAGTCTACAATACGTTGCTACACTCAAATTCGTGGTACGCATTCCCGGACGGCATTTCCTGCGCAATCTGGTTGAACGCCGGGCGCTGGTCGCACAGCTGGTCCGGCGTGACTTCAGGACGCGTTATGTGGGCTCCTCGGCCGGCTGGCTGTGGGGCGTGGTCCATCCGATCGTGCAACTGCTGATCTGGATCATGGTGTTCAAATACTGGTTCGGCGTCCGGCTGGCGGCCGACGAAGTCACTACCAACTACCCTCTGTTCCTGTTTTGCGGCATCCTGCCCTGGTGGCTGTTCCAGGAAACCGTCACGCGCTCGGCGGGATCGCTGGTGGAACAATCCAATCTGATCACCCGCACCGTGTTTCCATCCGAGGTAGTGCCGGTATCCATCTTTCTTTCGTCCATGATCCATCACCTGATCGCCGTCGGGCTGGCGATTCTGACCGTGGCGGTGTGGCAAAAGACATTCAGCCCCATGATTGTTCTTTTGCCGGTGTACATGTTCTTTGTGGGCCTCCTGGCGGTGGGCGTGGGCTGGGTTGTATCGAGCCTGCACGTCTATCTGCGGGATACAGCCCAGGCGCTGGGCGTGGTCATCAACCTGTGGTTTTGGATCACGCCGATCATGATCAGCCAGAAGAGCATTCCGGAACCCTTCCGCGGCCTGGTCCAGTGGAATCCGATGTCCGGCGTGGTGCACGCCTACCGCTACCGGCTGCTCTCGAGCCAATGGCCGGATTGGCGCGAGCTGGCGGTTCTGGCGGCGTATTCCATCAGCGTGTTTGTTCTCGGCGGGCTGTTCTTCCGCCACCTGAAGCGCGGTTTCGCCGACGTTTTGTAAACAGGCAGCTAATCGGCTGTGCGGACGTAGCCGGAGTCATCACGGTTTCCGGTGCGTTCCCCGATCGTGTTCGCCAGGTACACAACCACCAGCATCATCTCCTCCAGCGCCTGCGCCGCCGCGTTTCGCAAGGACCCGCGAGTCAGACAGAACCATACGCTCATGGTGCGGTAGTGGATCTTGAGCATGGCCAGTTCGCGACGTTCGTCGGCAATGAATCCCGGAGTGCATCGCAGCAGATCTGTAATGATCGCGTAATCTTTTTCCAGACGGCGATGCAGGCTGTCCAGATCCGCTCCCGCGGCTCGCAGCTTGGACTGGACGTCCGGGAATTCCAGGTGGTTTGCGGCGGCGATCTCGGCACTGTGATCGCCAGAATTCCTTGCGCTAAGAATCAGGAGGCAGACATATTGAAACCAATAAAAGAATAGGACGAAGGATGCAGCGGAGATCAGAAAGTCGGTCGCACTCATAAAGCATTTCTTACACTGGAGCAAAGGTTAACATCGCCGTTTGCTTAGGGGCAAGAGAATAGAGTTACTTTTCGGGCGTCATATCCAGTTGGCGTATGCGGACGGTCATATGGCCTTGCGTTCGGTGATAAACTGGTGCCAGTAAGTTATTTTCAAGCATGCGCCCGTAGCTCAGCTGGATAGAGCGTCTGCCTCCGGAGCAGAAGGTCAGAGGTTCGAATCCTCTCGGGCGTACCACTCCTCACCGGCTGACCACCGGAAGTCACCTGACCATATTTAGCCGACTATTCTTACTGCCGCTGGAAGACCAGGTTGATCGGTTTGCCCGGCGGCCGTACGACGCTGACCATCATCGTCCCGTCCGCCGACAGGGGTAATCTGGGGTAATCTGGGTAATCTGGGACAACGACCCCTTACTCCAGAGTCGCTAAAGAGCGCATCTTGGCGGCAACGTTTCCGAGTTCACCAGTGTACGGATGTCGACTCCATGCGTTCTGAAAATCGTCTACCAGGGCGTACCACTCCTCGTCGGCTGAAATTCTAGGGATCGTATGTTTGCAGCATGCAGACATTAGGGCTCGCGCGCTTTGGCTTGCACCGAAACGGGATTTTTTGGATTCCGAACAAACTCGAAGCGCAGGATCCACTCCTGTGTGCCCGCCGCTCCGTCCGGGCCGGCCGGCGTGAATTTCCACTGCCGCGCGGCCTGCAATGCGAGATTTCCAAAGAATCGGCTCGATTCCGGAGACTCGTTCTTCACGTTCACCACGTTGCCGGTAGCGTCCACCGCAGCCCGGATCCGGATCGTCACCTTCCCGCTAATCGTGTTCCGCGCCTGCGCGGGCACGTCCGGCAAAACCTGGTTCACTACGGTTCGAGGACCCGGAATGGACCGCACGATGCTCGCGGACGGCGTCGGAACCGCTGCTCTCGGGGAAATCTCCTTTACCGCCGGCTGTTCTGGCGGCGCACTCCTTCGAAAGACGCGGGGCCAAAGCGCGGCCGACACAGCCAACAACCCAACGGCGCCCGCCGCCAGAAGATAGCGCGGCGTCGCGCTCCTCGAACCGGATGACTTGGGCTGAAAGACCGGCCGTGCAGCGGCGTTCCGTCGCAGAAACGCCTCCAGCTCCTCTACCGTCCACCGCTGTCCCGGATCCTTGCGCAGGCAGCTGGATACGGGTGCGCGCAAGCCGACAGGCAGGCTGTCGGGCAGGGTCGGGTTCGCCGCTCCAGGATCCCAGGAAGGGGCCTGCAGGGTGGCTGCCTTCACCAGAGTGACTCCCAGCGACCAGACATCGCCCGCCGGCGTGGCTCCGCTGGTGGCAATCTCGGGCGGGTCTCCTTGCTCCGGGAAATCCAGATCCTTATGCCATTCTCCCGCTGGCCGGATGGTATCGCTGGACATCTTGAGCTGATCGGCCACCGCCAGGATATTGGAGGTTTTCAAATGGCCATGCG
>DATIRX010000296.1:0-6140 GCA_035469225.1 Bryobacteraceae bacterium | reverse complement strand
CGCGGCTTCGCTGGGCTTCGCGCCCCAGCACCTTGGCCTTGGCGATATTGGTCTTGGCGTGGATCTGCCAGGCTCCCAGCACGAAGAACGGGCCCAGCACGGCAAGCAGCCACAGCTTTGCCGACGCGCGCAGCTTCTCTTCCTTTTCCCAGCGGAACAGCTTCGCCGCCAGGAACGTGCCGAGCGCGGCGGTGAGAACAAGCGCGCCCGCCGAAGTCAGATTATCCAGGAGGGTTTCCTTCCCGCGCAGGATCGGTTGGAGCCCGGTTGTGAAGTACGTCATGGGAATGAATTGCGCCACGGTCTGGAGCCACGCGGGCATCACCGTGAGGGGGATGGTCGCACCGCTCAGGAACAGCATGGGGAAATAGAAAAGCTGGGTCAGCAGGATGCCTTCCTGCATGGAGTTGACCAGAGCCGCAATAATTCCCCCGATGGAAGCGAACGCGAGCAGTCCCAGCGAGACAAAAATGAGCAACGAGATGGGTTGGGGCGGCCAGGGCGCGCCGAACATGCCGTGGGCCAGCGCGACGATGAAGGCCATGTTGGGAAGCTGCAGCACCAGGCTGGTGACTAAGCCGGAAACCAGAATCGCTCCCGGCCCGATGGGCGCCACTTTGAAACGGCGGAGAATATTTTGCTCGCGATCCTGCACGGCGCGCATGCCGACGCCGAACAGGCCGCTGCCGAGCACTCCCAGGCTTAGAACCAGGTTTACAATCTGCTGACCGCCGCCTCCTCCCGCGCCCTGGCCGAGGGCCATAAAGAAAATCAAAGGAAACACAAAGCTGAAAAACAAGGCCACGCGGTTCCGCAACGTCAGGCGCAGGTTCATCCGGATCTGAGTCAGATAAGCGTTGAGCACAGCCTTAGTCCCTCAGCTTCTTTCCGGTAAGTTCGATGAACACGTCTTCCAGAGTGGGCCGCTTCAAATGGATGTCCTCCAGCTCAAAGCCTTTCTGGTCGATCCACTTGATCAGATCGGGCAGCGTTCGCGCGGGCCGCGTGGAGTGGACCACCAAGGTCTTGTAATCATCGCTCAATGCATGCTTGGCGACGGCTTCGAAGGCAGGCAGGTCTCCGATCATCGGCTGTGCCGTAACCACTTCGATGCGGGACTGGCCGAACACGCGTTCCTGCAGCTCCCGCGGGGAGCCCAACGCGACAATCCTGCCTTCATCGATGATGGCGACGCGGTCGCAGAGGCGCTCGGCCTCCTCGATATAGTGCGTGGTCAGCAGGATGGTGCGCTTGTTGGCCTTCAGCTCTTCGATCAGGGTATGGATTTCCAGGCGCACCTGCGGGTCAAGACCCGTGGTCGGCTCATCCAGGAACACGAGGTTGGGATCGTTCACCAGCGCCAGCGCCAAGGCGACGCGCTGCTTCTGACCACCGGATAATTTCGAGTAGAACTCGTTCCGCTTCTCCCACAATTGCAGACGCTTTAGCAGATGGTCGCGGTCGGCGTTGCGCGAATAGAAAGCGGCGAACCACTCCAGAGCCTCGTGGACCTTGAGCTTATCGGGAAGATTGGTGGCTTGCAGGCACACGCCGATGCGATCTTTGAGGGAACGCTTGGAAATTTCGGGATCGAAGCCCAGTACTGTCACTTGGCCCTGCGTGCGCGCGCGCAGACCTTCGAGGATTTCGACGGTGGTCGTCTTGCCGGCCCCGTTGGGCCCCAGCAGCCCGAAGATTTCGCCTTCGCTGACATTGAAATCGATGCCGCGCACCGCTTCGAAATCGCCATAAGCCTTGTGCAGCCCTGATACCTGAATGACGGGTTCCATGTTTTGTTCAGTCCATTCTATTTGGCTTGGATCGTCCGGATTCCGCCAAATCGGCGAACGACGGGAAACGCAGGACGAACGGCGGAAGCCGCCCCAGGATCACGTTTTGGGAGTGCGCCGGAGCCTGTAGAGCTCGGGCGTAATGGCTTTTTCCTTAAGCTTCTTCCAGTCGTCGGCGACGTGGATCATGCGGCCGCTTACGTGATTGGATTGGGGCGAAGCCAGGAACAAGGCCAGCTCGATCTGCTTTTCCGCGGGAACACCGCCGGTCATACGAACCTGGCGGGCGGACTCCAGCTCCCGCCAGCCCGCGCGATCGCCCGCGGCCAGCACCTGATCGGTCATATGCGTGTAGGTCTCGCCGGGCGACAGGCAGTTGACCTGCACGTTGTAATCGGCAACTTCCTCAGCCAGGCTTTCCACGAACCGGACCAGGGCGGTCTTGGTGGCACTGTGCACGGCGAAATTCGGACGCGCCGGCAAAACGCCGCCCACGCCCGCGACGACGATAATCTTGCCGGTGCGCCGCTCGATCATATTGGGGAGCACGGCGCGGCAGGCGTTCATCACTCCGATCAGATTGGTCTGGACGATCTCGTGCCAGGACTTCGGGGATGTTTCCACAAAGGGTCCAATGGGGCCGAGGATCGCGGCGGAGCACACCAGCACCTGCACGGTGCTGCCGAACTGAACCCGCATCCGTTCTACCGCCGCGGAAACCTGCTCGTAGTCGCACACGTCGGCGCGGATGCGCAGAGCAGCGCCGCCCCCATGCTCGATTTCCAGATGACACAGATCCAGCTCGGCCTTGCTGCGCGCAAGCAGCCCGACGCGCGCGCCTTTAAGCGCGAATCCGATTGCCAGGCGTTTGCCGATGCCGCGGCCCGCGCCAGTGACCAGTACCGGAACTGCTTTGAAAGAGTGCACCACAAGACAAGGTAGTACAAATCACTACTGCCGATACGGCGTCGCGGCGTATACCACCTTGCCGCCGACCATGGTCAGCAGCGATTCGATCCCGCCGATCTGATCCACCGGCGCGGTCATGTAGTCTTTCGAGAGCACGGCGAGGTCGGCCAGCTTGCCGATTTCCAGCGATCCGCGCTGTTTTTCGTCAAAGGAAAACCAGGCGCTGCCGAGCGTGTATAAGCGCAGCGCTTCGGCCCGGCTGGGTGTTTCTTCGGGCCCGCGGATGGCGACGCCGGTCACCGTTTTTCCGTCCAGAAACCACTGCAGCGCGGTGAACGGATTGTACGACGCCACGCGGTGGGCATCGGTGCCGGCGCCGATCGCGACTCCCAGCTTCGCGCCGGTGACCACGGGAGGCACGCGCCTGGCGGCCTCGACGCCCGACGTTTGCCGGAACTGATCGCCGCCGAAATACATGGCGTCCTGCACGGTCCAGCCGACGCCCAGGGCTTGCATGCGCTTCAGGCTTTGCTCCGATGCATCGTTCAAGTGCGCGATGGACCAGCGCAGATCCTTGATGGGGACCTCTTTGTTCACAGACTCGAAGATATCCAGAAGCTGGCTGACCGAGGCGTCGCCGCCCCAATGCATGGTCAGCGACATTCCGCGCTCGGCAGCCCATTTGGCGATCTGAGAATACTTCTCTTTGTCGGTCGCGCTGGGACGATTGTTATTGTTCATGGCCGCGGTAATGCGCTCGCCCAGGCCGTTGAACTTGAGCAGGTCGTCGCCGAAGCCCATGGGCAGAAGCTGCGTCAGGTTCTTGAACTCCTCGAACTCGGCGCCGGCATTGTTGCCGCACAAGGCGTACGCAATGCGTACGGTCATCTGGCCCTGGCGCCAGACCTGGAAGACGGCCTGATAGTCGGCGGGGAGCAGATTGTTGCCGCCCGGATCGACCACGCCCGTGAGCCCCAGGCGATTCAGCTCCGTGAAGAATTTCTTGGTGCCTTCTACCTGCTGCTCGGAGGTGGGTTTCGGAAGACGGTCGAACAGCGCGATGATGGCGTTCTGGCCGCCCGTGACTTCGCCGGAGGGCCCGAGCTTGCCGCCCGCGGGAAGATCGGCATCGCTGCGAATATTCAGAGCGCGGAGTGCGGCGGGCGCCAGGATCGCCCAGCCATATCCGAGCTGGACATAGACGGGGTTATCGGGCGCGGCCGCGACCAGCTCGGCCTGCGTGGGACGGCGGCGTTCCTGAAACTGATCCACGTTCCAGCCGCCGGCGACGATCAGCCACGCTCCCGGCTTCATGGTTCGCGACGCACCACGAATGCGGCCGAGCGCTTCGGGCAGCGAGCGAGCGCCAATCCAGTTGACTTCGGTGCTGAAGCTGAGCGCAGCTCGAATCGCGTGCATGTGGGAATCGATCAGGCCGGGGATGACCGTGCGGCCCTGCAAGTCGATGGTGCGCGTGGCGGGACCGGCCAGCTTGCGGATATCCGCCGAACTGCCCAGGGCCTGGATCCGGTCGCCGCGGATCGCGATGGCCTCGCGGGTGGAAAACTGGCTGTCGACGGTGAGAATCTTTCCGTTGATGAGAATCGTGTCTGCGGTCTGGGACCAGGCCGCCGTCGATAACAATAGGAGCGCCGCTAGGCGAAGCATTCCTTCATGCTAGCGTGCCCCCGCCCTAACCGGCGGGGCTATCCAGGCTGCGGTCCAGCCCCGTCCGCGAGGACGGGGGACACGCTCATGAAGTAGCACGGGCTTCGGTGGGGACGCGGACAGGCGGGCCGTAATCGACCGGCATGATGAAGGAGGCGACGATGTAGGCCAGCAATACCAGGCCTCCGCTGCAGAAGACTGCCGCCACCATCGCGATCCGGATCAGCGTGACATCCACATCCAGATACTTCGCCAGACCCGAGCACACACCCGCGATCTTCTTGTCGTAGGCCAGCCGATAAAGCCGGCGTGGAGCACCTTGCGGAGGGGGCGCGGCGCGGCCCGTATGGCAGCCGCAATCGGAGCAAAAGTTCGCTGTGTCCTGGAGCTGGGTGCCGCAACTGGTGCAGTACATGGAAACCTCCCTGCCATGAAGATACGCGCTTAGACCCGCAAAAGTTCCTAGATCAAACGGTCATATTCCGCATGTCCGCCGATCCAATACCACACGGCCCGGCTCCCGCGGAGAACAGCAAGGGCGCGATATTCCAAGCAGATGCGCACCGAATAGATATGATCTTCGCCCTCAAGCTTCTTGAAGTGCAGGCCTGGGTGAGCGGGGTTCTTTTGAAAAATGCGATAAGCCCCTTTCGCATCCTCTTGGACTTCCGCCGGGAGATTGTTGAATAAACGCCAGAATTGCCGAGTAGCGCGAGACTCGATCAAAGCAGATCGTCCAACGTCACGGTCTCGCCCCGATCATCTTGTTCCAAAGCCTCGCTGGCCAACCGCCTGACAACGTCGCGCTTTTCTTCGAAGCGTTTTTTCCAGGCTTCTTCATCCGCAATGGAAGCCAGAATCTGTGAGGCGATCGCGTCCTGCTGGTCGGGCGGGAGGGTGCTGACCTTTTCCAGCGCCTTCTCCAGCAGGGTGCTCATGCCCTCAGCCTACCAAAACGAACAACGCTTCGAGCAAGCACGCTGAGATCGATACCCAACCGCGCATGGGAACTCATCGGAACACGGATATTCAGTCCCTCACTCCGGCAGCCCGAACGACACGATATCGGTCCCCACCGCGATGGCGACGTATTGCTTGTTATCGAACATATACGTCATGGGCGAAGCCTTCCACACCTGGTTGGTCGGGAACTGCCACAGGATCTTGCCATTAGCGGCGTCGACGGCCATGAACGATCCGCTATTTTCGCCGAAAAACACCAGCCCAGACGCCGTGGACATCACGCCCGCCGACGCCGTCTGCGCCGTGGTTACCTGAGGGACATCGAAGGCGATCTCGCCGGTCTGGATGTTGATCGCACGCAGGAATTTCTCGAACGTTTCACCGGGTGCGGGACGGGCTGCGCCGCCCATGTAACCGCGGCCCGCCTGCCATTCGCCGTGACGCGGGGAAAAATTGTTACAGCGCTCCAGCGCGCTGAAGTAGTAGAAGCCGGTGGCCGGATTGAACGACGTCGAATACCAATTCGCTCCGCCCTGGAATCCGGGGCAAACGTACGTATCGCCGTTGGCGTCCTTGGGCAGATTCTTCAGGACCGGACGGCCGTCCTTGCCGATGGTCGGCTCGGCCCAGTTGAGTTTTTTCAGGAACTGCTTGCCGAGCAGCAGCTGGCCGTTGGTTCGATCCAGCACATAGAAGAATCCGTTGCGATTGGCCTGCAGCAAAAGCTTGCGAGGCTGACCCTGCCAATTCGTGTCGACCAGCACCGGAGGCTCCTGGGCGTCCCAATCGTGGACATCGTGCGGTGTGAAC
>DATIRX010000295.1:0-6050 GCA_035469225.1 Bryobacteraceae bacterium | reverse complement strand
ATTTTTCCTTCGCTGGCGATTGACATGATCGAGGTGGGTGAATCCACCGGCGCGCTGCCCGCCATGCTCTCCAGCGTCGCCGAGTTCTACGAAGACGATGTTTCCACAAGGGTTACCGCCATGCTGAGCCTGGTGGAACCCGCCATTATGATCTGCATGGGAATCTTCGTGGCTTTCGTGCTGGTATCGCTGTATCTGCCGATTTTTTCGCTGGCGGATTCGTTCCGGCCCTAGATCAAGTGATTGTTTCTGCACGTCTTTAGGCGCTGGCGCGTCATAATCTAGTAGGGAACAGACCGGGGAGCAGTGTCCCTGGCCTAACCTACTGATTCTAAATGTCTACCGGCGACCGCATGATTCCCGTTGATCCCACCCAGGAAACCGCGCGCGCCCGCGCTGTAGCCGAGCGTTATTATCACGAATTCGTGGATCTGCGGGAAGTCCGCATTGACCACGAGCTGTTCACCTCCATCCCGGTGGACCTGATGTTCCGCTACAACTTTGTCCCCATTGAAGGGCATAACGGGACGCTCGAAATCGCCCTGGCCGACCCGCGTAATCTCAGCCTGATTGACGAACTGAGCGTGCTGCTGGGCAAGAAACTGCGCGTCAAAGTCGCCACGCTTTCGCAAATCTCCGACCTGCTCAAGAAAACCGAGCAATCCCAGCGCGTGCTGGACGAAGTGACCGAAGGCTTCGCGCTGGACGTCGTCGGCGGCGACGATGACAACCCCGACGAGACGCTGTCGATCGACCGGCTGGCGGCGGGCGATTCGGATATCGCACCGGTGATCAAGCTGGTGGATACCACCATCTTCAATGCGCTCGAGCGGCGCGCGAGCGATATTCACATCGAAACGCGCGATCAGGAAGTGGCCATCAAGTACCGCATTGATGGCGTGCTGCACTATGCCATGCCGCCCATCGCCAAGGACTGGCACTCCACCATTATTTCGCGCATCAAGGTGATGTCGGAACTCGACATCGCGGAGCGGAGAATTCCTCAGGACGGACGATTTCGCGTCCGCTACAAAACCAGACTGATCGATTTCCGCGTCTCCATCATGCCGACCATTTACGGCGAAGACGCCGTGTTGCGCGTCCTCGACAAGGAGTCGATGAGCGAGAAATTCGCCAACCTTTCTCTGGAGGTGGTGGGGTTTTCCGCCACCGAACTGGCCAAGTTCCGGCGCTACATCAAAGAGCCCTACGGCATGGTCCTGGTGACCGGGCCCACCGGTTCCGGTAAGACCACCACACTCTACGCGGCGCTGAGCGAAATCAAGAACGACGAAGACAAGATCATCACCATCGAGGATCCGGTGGAATACCAGATCCGCGGCATTACGCAGATCCCGGTGAACGAAAAAAAAGGGCTCACGTTTGCGCGCGGCCTGCGCTCGATCCTGCGTCACGATCCGGACAAGATTCTGGTCGGCGAAATCCGCGATCAGGAAACGGCTCAGATTGCCATCAACGCCGCGCTTACCGGACACCTGGTGTTCACCACCGTTCACGCCAACAACGTGTTCGACGTGCTGGGCCGGTTTCTAAGCATGGGAGTGGAGCCGTATAACTTCGTCTCGGCGCTCAATTGCATCCTGGCGCAGCGCCTGGTTCGCGTGATCTGCCCACATTGCAAGAAGACCGTCGAATATCCGGATTCCTACCTGGTGGAGAGCGGCTTTGATCCGCAGCAGTGGCGCGGCGTGCCGTTCTATGAGGGCGCGGGATGTTTCGAGTGTGGCGGCACCGGCTTTCGCGGCCGCAGCGCGATTTCCGAGCTGCTCGACCTGAGCGATAACATCCGCGATCTGATCCTCAATAAGCGTCCGGGCACCGAGGTCCGCCGCCAGGCGCGCGAGGAAGGCATGACCTTCCTGAGAGAATCCGCCGTGGAAAAAGCCCGCGAAGGAATCACGACTCTCAAGGAGATCAACAAGGTCACCTTCATCGAAGGCTAACTGTTCGCATGGCATTCTGGAACCAAATCACGCGGCTGATTCACGAACCTCCTCCGGATCTTGTATTCGAGCTTTCGGAGGAAGGCATCGCCTACGCGCGCCACGGGGAAACCGGCTTTCAGGCGTTCGAGCCGGGCGTGCTCAAAGCATCGCCGCTAGCGGATAACATCTTGCGGGCCGATTCCGTGTCCGCGGCCATTGCGCGCATTGTGCCTCCGAATGGAGCCAAACGGCGCCCCGCCGCTGTGATACTGCCGGATTACGCCGCGCGTGTCAGCTTGCTGGATTTCGATTCCTTCCCTTCCGCTCCCGAGGAACAGCTGGCTCTGGTCCGATTTCGGGTGAAGAAAACGGTCCCCTTCGACATCGACTCTGCCGCAGTGAGCTATTGGGCGCAGCCGGTATCCACGAAGGCTGGAACCAAGAAGATCGAGGTGGTGGCAGTCACCGTGGCCCTGGAGATTCTGGCCCGCTACGAAGCTGTCTTTCGCTCGGCGAATCTGCATCCCGGCCAGATTACGACATCCGCGTTGGCCGCTTTGAACCTGTACCGCGAAAGCGACGTAGCGGTGATCGCCAAGATGTCGGGAAATGTGTTGAGTGTGATGGCTGTCGCCGATGGCCGGCTCAAATTGTTTCGGTGTTTGTCACTGGAACGGGCCGCCGAGGAAGAAGGAAGCGGCGAGGAGATTCGGGAGATTCTGTATCCCACCTTCGCCTACATCGAAGACGAATTGGGCCAAAAGCCGGAAAAGCTGTTGCTGTGCGGCTTCCCCCAGCCGCCGGAAGGATTGAAACTTGCCATGGAGCCCTTGCGCAGCCGCTCCGGTGTGCCGGCTGCTTATAACGCGGGATTGCTCGGCTATCTGGAGGCGGCAGCTTGAGTATGCGCATCCCGATCAATCTGGCGAGCGAGCCGTTCCGCCGTGATCGTCCCATGCTGATTGCCTCCGCGGCGTGCGGGGTCGTGCTGGTGGCGCTGCTCGGGATCCTGGTGTTTCTGGTCCTCAGCGAACGCAGCCGCCAGACTGACACGCGCGCGGCGGTGGCCAAGCTCAATTCCGAAGTGCAAATGCTTTCCAGCCAGCAGGCCCAGATGGAAGCCACGCTTCGCCTGCCGATGAATGCCGAGGTGCTGGAGCGCAGCCTGCTGCTGAACACGCTGATCCAGCACAAGTCGATCAGCTGGACCAAGCTGTTTGCCGATATCGAAGGCGTGCTGCCGAACAACGTGAAGGTGATCCAGATACGTCTTCCGCAAGTGAATTCCCGCAACGAAGTGGCGCTGGATCTGGAGGTGGGCGCGCAGAACCAGGGGCAGATGATCGAGTTTTTGAAACGCTTGCAGGATTCTCCGCTGTTCGGACCAACCAGCAATCCGCGTTCCTCGCCGCCCACGCAGAATGAACCGTTGTACCGCTATAGAGTCATCGTGAGTTATGCGCAGAAACTCTAAAACTCAGGGGCCAGGGGCCACGGGCCAGGGTGCCGGTCTGAAGCGTAAGATCCGGATCATTCTAGGCGTTCTTCTGGGCTTGAACCTGATCGCTGCCGGACTGGTGCTTTTTCCTCCCGGTGGCTCAGCCGACGATCTGGAGCGCGAAATGGCCGCTCTGCAGTCCCAGGTAGCGCAAAAGCGCGCTCTGCTGGAACGTACGCGGCTCAACGTCGCCGCTGTCGAGACAGCACGCGGAGAGGGCGACAAGTTCCTGAAGGATTACTTTCTGGGCCGCCGGACGGCGGATTCCGCGTTGCTTTCCGAGCTGACCGCGGCCGCCAATAAAGCCCAGATCAAAGAACGCGATCGCGCCCAAACCACCGAGCTGATCGAAGGCTCCGATTCGCTCAGCATGATGACCATCACGGCGAATTACGAGGGCACCTACCGCAATCTGCTGAACTTCATCGGCGAGCTGGACCGGTCCGGGCCGCTGCTGATGATCGAATCGCTGACCGCAGCTCCGCAGCAGGGCTCGAATACGCTCACGGTGAGCATGAAAATCGACGCATTCATCAGGGAAGAAGCTCGCGATAGCGAACAAGCGGACGCCGCCAAGACGGTCGCGCTGGGGGGGAAAGCGCAATGAAGTTCGTCCCCGCGGGTCTCGGCGCTGAACCGAAGAAACTGATGATCCTGGGCGGATTGCTGGTGGTGGCAGGCGTCGTGTACTGGATGAACTCGGGACCGAATATTCCCGAGGGGGCCAACGTGTCTCCAGCAGCCGCGGTGAAGACGACAACTCCCGCGGCCGCGCCCAAGGCAACGACCTCCTCCACGAGACCAGTTACACGGGGTGGGCGCCCCGGGGGCTCGGCGGACGATTTCCGGCCCACGCTGAAACCGCCTGAGGGCCTGGACATCAGCCGCATCAATCCGACACTGGAACTGGATCGTCTGCGCAAAGTTCGCGAGGTGTCGGTCGAATCGGGATCGCGCAGTCTGTTCGAGTTCTACACGCCGCCTCCGCCGCCCGTGCCTAAGCCTAAGGACATCGTGCCCAAGCCGCTGCCCGTGGCCGAAACGCCCAAGCCGGCGCTGTCCGGCGGGGCGCCACCCACTCCTCCTCCGCCGCCGATCCCGTTGAAATTCTATGGGTTATCGGGCGCGCTGCGCTCGACCGTGCGGCGCGCGTTCTTCCTGGATGGAGAAGACATTGTGCAGGCCGGCGAGAACGAAACGATCCGGAACCGCTATAAGATTCTCCGCCTCGGGGTAAACTCGGCAGTAGTGGAAGACACGGTCGCCAAGAACCAGCAGACGCTGCAAATGGTTGAAGAGGCGCAATGAGTGCTCCCCGCCGGCCATCCCGGAACCCCGAGGGCGGATACGCCCTGCTGATGGTGTTCCTGATGGCTGCCATCGTCGCGATCATGCTGTACCAGCAACTGCCGCGAGTGGCCTTCGAAACCGAGCGTGAAAAAGAGCAGCTCCTGATCGACCGCGGCGAGCAGTACGTCCGCGCCATTCAGCTTTATTACCTCGCGAACAACCGCCAGTTTCCCACCAGTATCGAGGATCTGGAGAAACGCGAGAAGCGGTTTCTCCGCCGCCGCTACGTCGATCCGTATACGGGTAAGGATGAGTGGCGAATCATTCACGGCAACGGCGTGTTCCTGACGGATTCGCTGGTGCAAAAACCTCCCGGCGCTACCGACAGTTCCACGCAATCGGCCAGCAACACGACTCCGGCCGATGGGCAGCCCCAGGTAAACGTCGCGGTGCTGCAGCGTCCCAGCGATCGCCCGAATACGCCGGCAACTTTTAATCAGCAGAGTTTCAGCCCGGCCGGGCAGGACCCGGCAGGCCAGCCTTCGACCGTTAGCTTCGCGGGTGGGACACAACCCGGAAACACCGCGCTCCCGCCCATTACCCTGCAGCCCGGACAGGTGGGACAGCCGGGCGGCCTTCCGCCGATTACGCTGACGCCCGCGGGCGGTACGAATCAACCTGGAGGTCTGCCTCCAATTACATTGGGAACGCCGGGGACACAACCAGGAACACAGGGCAATCCTCAATTTCCAGGGCAAGTACCGGGGCAGCTTCGTTCAGCACTCGTTCCGGGACAAGCTCCAGGGCAAGCTCCCGGGCAGACTCCGGGACAGATTCCGGGACAAATCCCCGGACAAGTGCCGGGCCAAGTTCCCGGACAGTTTCCCTTCTCCGGACAACCCGGCGCTGGAGGATTGCCGGGAGGCATCCAGACGGGCATCCCACCGGGATTCCGGATTGACCCCAACGGCCAGTTGGTGCCAATCACGTCCGTGCCGGGACAACCGCAACCAGGAATTCCTGGGGGTGTACCGGGACAGCCGCTCTCGCAGCAGCCGGGACAATCGCAGCAGCAGCCGGGACAACCGCAGCAGCAGCCGGGCGGCGCGCAGGATCCCAACGCTGCACTGAATCTCATCAACCAGCTGCTGACCAACCCGCGCCAGACACCAACCGTGCAAAGTACGCCGGCTTCCGGCAACCAGGTCGGCGCGATCGCCGGAATCGCCAGCACACACAAAGGTCCCAGCATCAAGGTCTACAAGGATCAAGACCACTATGAGCTGTGGGAGTTCGTGTTCGCGCCCACGGCCGTA
>DATIRX010000294.1:0-2431 GCA_035469225.1 Bryobacteraceae bacterium | reverse complement strand
AGGGTCCAGCCGTAGAGGAATCCCCATAAAGGCGAGTACGCTTCGCGCAGGAAGACGTACACGCCGCCGGCCTGCGGAAGCATGGACGCCAGCTCGCCATAGGAGAGGGCCGCGAGAATCGTCAGCGCCGCGGTGACGCCCCAGGCCACCAGCAGCCAGCCGGGACTGTTGATCAGCCGCGCCATGTCGGCCGAGACGATGAAGATGCCGGAACCGATCATGGTTCCGATCACGATCATGGTCGCGTCGAACAGGTTCAGGCCGCGGACGAATCCGCCAGTTTCCGCGGAAGGCGAGTGAGGCTTTGGCATTACAGCTCAGCTAACTCTGCCATCATCGCGTACTTCGGCTCGGCCAATATCTCGCCGATGCGCGCTCTGAGCCGGACGAGGTCGTTTTCTGTTAGCGCCTTCAAGTGTCCCTTGTAAATGGGATGGTCCTTGGGAAACAGAGAAATATGCTGGCCGCGGATCTGGTGGACTTGCTCGCGCGATCGTCCGAACAGGTGCAGATGCATCTTCGGTCCGCCCGGATCATCGAGCCCCCAGTTCCCCAAATCCTCATAGTTCATCCGTTCGATGCCGAACACGTCGTACATGGCCTTGCCTGCGGCCATCGAGATGCGCATGAACGCAATGGCCTCCTGCCAGCTCAGATCGGAGCGGTCTGTGACCGGCTGCTTCTTGAGGACGACCAGATGTCCTCCGTCTTCCCGGCAATTCAGCGGCAACTCTGGAGCAACGACTTGGAAGAATCGATCCTCATAGACCGAGCGGCTCGCGGCAGACATTGGTCACAGAGTAGCATCGGTGAACAAGCCGGGCGAAAGCCCCGCTGCGGCCTCGAAAGGCTGACCCCACTCTAGGCGAGCGCGGCTTTGTACAAAGCCAGGAGCTTACCCCAGGCGCGCTCTGCATCGGCCTGGTTGTAGATCGGCATGCCGTTGGCCTGCTTGGGCATGTCCTTCATGCACCAGCCGTGCTGGGATGCGGAATACACTTCGATCTCCGCGGAAACCTTCGCCGCCGCCATGGCTGCCTTGAGCTTGTCCTTGGCATCGGGCTGCTGAGCGTCGTCGTTGGCGGCGATACCGAAATACATGCGCGCCTTGATCTTCGGCGCGAGAAGATGCGGGCTGTCCGGGTTCGCCGTGACCAGGCCGCCTCCGTGGAAGGACGCGGCGGCTCCGATACGATTGGGCACCGTAGCCGCGGTCTTCATGATCAGCGGTCCGCCCATGCAGTAGCCCTGGGTGCCGATCTTCCTGGACTTGTTGGTTTCTTTTTGCGCATCCAGAAACGCAACGTAAGCCATGGCGTCCTTCTCCGCGGCGCCGGGCGCGTTTACCGAGCCCATCAGCGGCCGCAGCTTCGCCATGTCATCCTGATTCGCGAAGTTGAATGTGGAGGCATCCGTGAACGGAGCTTTGGAAAGGCGCTAGAACGGGTTGGGCACCAGGACGGAATATCCTTCGGCGGCGAGGCGCTTGCCCATTTCGCGCGTCCAGGGGCGCAGGCCGAAGGCATCGGGCCATAGCAGCACGCCCGCATGGGTGCCCGTCTTGGGGCGAATGAACGCGGCGTCGCACATGCCGTCCGGAGTCTTGATGTCAACGTTGCTTTCGACCACTTCGAGGCCGGCGGCCGAAGCCGTTGCTGCGGCCAGGCCCGCGGTCACCGAGAGAGCTACAAAATCGCGCCGTCCGATATCTTTCTGATCATCCGTCATAAGAAGGCCTCCTCAAGGGAATGTATCACTATTAGTAAGACTTGGCGACGTCAGTAAGACTTGGCAACGACCACGCGGCGATCCACGGTCTCGCCGGTCACCAGGCATTTGCCCGCGCCGTCATATTCGTCCACTTGAGGAATATTGCGGACCGTCGCCTTGAACGCCTTGAGACGGGCGTCGCAAGCGGGATCGTCCTTCAAATGCGCCATCACAAACTTGCCGCCGCCCTTCTCCGCGGTCACCGGGTTGAGGATCGCCTCGATCTCCTCGACGGAGTTCGCCAGCACCGTGTTGTCCTTCAGACGCTGCCTGGCGGCCGCGAATAAGTCTGTCTGCATGGCCTCCAGGACGGCCGCAACTTTTGCCGGCAATTCCGCTTGGGGAACGGGCTCCTTGGTACCCGTGTCACGGCGCTTGAGGACCACTGTCCCCGCCGCCAGGTCGCGCGGTCCCAGTTCCAGCACGATCGGCACACCACGGCGCTCCCAATGGAAGAACTTGGCGCCGGGCGAATGGCCCTCGCGATCGTCCACCTCGGCGCCAATCTCTTTCGCCATGCGGTGCGCCGCTTCGAGCACCGGGCCCTTCTCTTCATCCTTGCGATAAATGGGCACCAGGACGCTCTTCACCGGAGCGAGCTTGGGCGGCAGGACCAGGCCTTTATCGTCGGAATGACTCATGACGAGTCCCCCAATGAGCC
>DATIRX010000293.1:0-2404 GCA_035469225.1 Bryobacteraceae bacterium | reverse complement strand
AACAGGACGAGGAGCCGCCCCGGCGGATTAACGTCGTGCTGAACTGGACGGAGGAATTGAAGCGCACCGTTCAGTAAAACCAGTCGACAGCTGCGATTTTGAAACCACAACCGAACGAGTTCCGGGGCAGCGCGATGCCCGAGCCCCAGGTCCCCCGCTCCTCCCGGGCGGAACAGGACGAGCGGGCAACTGTTACGGCTGTGCCGGTCCGACAGGACGTGACGTTCATTTGTCGAGAAACCTACTGAGCTTCGTGAATTGAGTGACGCTGAGAGCGGGACTGAAGTCCCGCGCGGGCTGAAGCCCGCCCCAGTGTGCCCAGCATGGGCAGAATCTTGTTGGATGAAAGGAGCCAACCGGAGCCGATGACGGCAACCGTAGTGAAACGCAAGGCGTAGCCGCGAGGTGAAGCTGAAAGAAGCGCGTAGCAAACCTTCGACCGTAGGAACACGAACCGGCAGCGAGGCCGACTGCGGGCGGCGAGCTGGCTGGGAACAGCGAAGCCCAAAAGGTCATCAAGACGCAGGTGGTAGAGCCGGACGGCGCGAGGGGACAGATTCTGCACCTTACCTGGGGAGATCTCCCGGGCGAGAGCCGGGGAGAAGTCAGCAGAGGCCGTAGTAGCGGGGAAGCCGCGTAACGGCGGTGGAGCGAAGGGCCGAAGAACCAAAGAACAGAGCTAGAGGAGGAACTGAAGGCCGGCGCAATGAGAGGACTTGAATTCCGGCGGCAACAACTGCGGTTAACCGACCGGGAGGGCCAGTAGGCTGAGACGGTGCAGCCGTGGCGAGCCGAGGGCGTCGAGACCATGCCGGTGCTTCGCGAACCTTTCGACGGAGAGCAATGTACGAGAGTCTGATGGAGCAGGTCGTCAGTGCCGACAATCTGGCGCGAGCACGGGAAGCGGTAACACGCAACCGGGGTGCGGCAGGTATCGACCACATGCAGACGACGGAGTTGGAGAGCCACCTTCAAAGGCACTGGGAGTGGATTCGTGCGAAGCTGCTGGCGGGAACCTACGTTCCAAGTCCCGTGAGGCGGGTAGAAATACCGAAGCCGAACGGCGGTAAACGGATGTTAGGAATTCCCACGGTACAGGACCGGTTGATTCAGCAAATGCTGTTGCAGGCGCTGACACCGATCTTCGATCCGGCGTTCAGTGAGCATAGCTACGGATTCCGGCCCGGGCGCAGCGCACACGACGCAGTTCGAGCTGCACAGCGATACGCGCAGGGAGGGAAGGACTGGGTGGTGGATCTAGACATCACAAAGTTCTTCGACCATGTCAACCACGACATTCTGATGGGCCGGATCGCGAAGGTGATTCGGGACAAGCGAGTGTTGCACTTGATGGGGAAATACCTGCGGCGCGGCGCGATGGTGGACGGACTGGTGGAGGCGAGCGTGGAAGGTACGCCGCAAGGCGGGCCGCTGTCGCCACTGCTGGCCAACATCTATCTGGACGCGCTCGACAAGGAACTGGAGCGGAGAGGGCACTGTTTCTGCCGCTATGCGGATGACTGCAACATCTACGTAGGCAGTCAGACGGCGGCGGAGCGGACGCTGGCTTCAATCCAGGACTGGATCCAGAAACATCTGCGGCTGAAGGTGAACCCTGCCAAGAGCGGGACGGGGAGGGTTTGGGAACGCAAGTTCCTGGGCTTTCGACTGGATCGCGAGAGGCGGATCGGAGTAGCACCGGAGAGTATCGAACGATTCAAAGCGAAAGTGCGGGAGATGTGGCGCGGCAACCAGAGTGCGACCAGTAATCAACTGCGAGACGCCTGGGGCCGGTACGTGCGGGGCTGGTGGGGATATTTCCGACTGGCCGAAGTGCGCAAGCCGATCTTCCGGCTGGAGGGATGGATTCGACGGCACATCCGGAAATGTTTCTGGATTCGGTGGCATTCCGCCGCTGGCCGGGAGCACGCGCTACTACGGCTCGGGGCACATCCCCGATTGCTCAAAACGGTGCGTACGGGCCGCGGTGCCTGGTGCATGGCGAAGACCTCGACCGTGAACGCCGCGCTGAAGACCCAAACGCTACGTCGTTACGGCTTCCTGTTGCCCTCGGATCTTGCGGCGCGGTGACGCCGCTGGGTTCAACCGCCGGATGCGGAAAACCGCACGTCCGGTGGTGTGGGAGGGTGGCGGGGCGCAATCCCCGTCACTCGACCCGATCACGGGCGTGGCACTCCGTCCATGTTTGGGAAAACCAAGCCGCATCGGTCAGCGCTGCCTACAATAGGCCGCGAATGCTGATTCCGGCCAGCGCCAGCGTCAGCCCGATCATGATCGCCACCGTCGCCCAGGCGATCACGTTGAACGTTCGGGAACTGGTCCACTCGCCCATCAGTTCCGTCTTGTTTACCAGCAGGATCATGAACACCAGGACCACCGGCAG
>DATIRX010000292.1:0-2870 GCA_035469225.1 Bryobacteraceae bacterium | reverse complement strand
CACATCTACAGCTTGACGGTGTGTTCCGGTAGCGGGCCGTCGAAGCGCCGATTTGAAAATCGGCGGCAGGCTGAAAGCCTGCCCCACGAGGAATGTCGGGGGCAGGTTGCGCGCTTCGGACGTTCAATTCTTAACGGTCAGTGTCGCTGAGTCAACGGCCTTCTTGCCCGTTATACCTTCCAACCCGGTCAAAACGCCACGGTAATCGTTCTTATCGCACTGGATCGCCAAGCCGCCCTTTTGGTCTCCGTTGGCCCAGGTCAACCCGACGAAATGCTTCTTCGATTTCGTAAGCGCCATCAATGCTCCTACTCCAAGAGTCACAACACCAATACCAATCGCCGCCCCGACGCGACGGTGAACATCTTGGCCATAACTGATCTCGGTCACCGTAGAGGCGGCAATGGTTAATACTTCCGTTTTGTCCTTTACGAATCGAATGTGGTCGGCATCCAGATAAAGCTTCAAATCGGTGCCTGCTTTAAGATCAGGGACCGACCCGCCATTGTATTCGACTTTATAGCCGTTATCAGCGGCAGACATCGCAATCGGCATTGCGATACAAAGAACCGTTGCGAGTAATCTTTTCATGATGTTTATATTGTCCTCCGACTTGGCCGATTGCGTCTGAAAGTGTGCCCCGATTATACACGAATGACAACTTAAGGTATACACGTAAGACAAACGTCGGATAGCTAGTGAAAGTGGCTCATAATGACTACTGTGAACCGGGCGCTCTTCCTTTGGCTTGGCGTAATCTCCCTGACGGCCCAGGCCGCAGTGGGACAAGTCCTGCTGTATTCGCAGAGCACCGGCAATTCCACAACGCCGCCACGGATCGCCAAGACGGAAATCTGGGCTGTAGACGTCCAGACGGGAAACCGGCGGGTGATGTTTTCCGACGAGGGTCTGGACTGGATTTTGCTCCCGGCGTATCCAGGCGGCGGCGAGCGGCAGACCATGGTCGCGGCCGGCGGCAGAGTTTTCGCCCGGGGCCTGCCACGGAAGATCTATCAAGGCGGATGGCCCACGTTTCCCGCGGCGCTCTATGAACTGAAATTGGATGGCTCGAACCAGGGACGGAAGATTTTCGATATCGAAGGGAACCTCGAATCCGGCAGCAACTTCCGGAACCTTTTCGCGGATCCCTCCGGCGCGCGGGTTGGATATCTCACCTACGAGAACGGCAAGCCCTATCTGTATCTGCGCGAAACCGTCCGCGGGACTTTACTCCGCCGCGTGGATCTAAGCCGCACTACGCTCGACTGCCTGATCACCAATATTGGGTTCGTGCCCGACGGCCAGCGAGTCTTCTTTACGCTCGACACGGGGGATGACGACGCGACCTCCAAGGCGTCCTTTGGCCGCGTAGGAAGTTATGTCATGAAGACTGACGGCACTCCGCCGGTGCGGACGGAGCGCGTTTCCAACCTGGTGGCGCCGCTGAACGGAAAGAATCTGTATGCGGGCCGTCCTCCTGCGTCGGTCCTCTATACGGTCGATTCCGCCACCAAAGCACGCCGTACCTACGCGACCACCGCGACCGGGGTGACGGACTTCTTCCGTTTGTCCGCGGACGGACGCATGGCGGCCTTTATCGAAGAGCAGCGGGCATACCAGCCTGTGGCGACGATCTCTCTAGTGATCCGCTGGATCGATCTGGGATCCGGCCGTGAACAGAGTCTGCCGCCGGTCTCCACCAAGCCGGTGGTGCTCCCTTGGGTGAATCTGATCGGTTGGCTGCCGGCTGCCTGATACTGATATTCTGGAACGCGGACGTCGCGTTTTAGAGCCACAGGAGGCTTTTATGAGATCGACAGGAATTCTAACCATTGTGATGGGTGCGCTGGGTGCGTCGGCTGTGTTCTGCCAGGCTCCCGCAGCCGCCCAGAAGTCGGGGCCCGGCGTGCAGGCTCCCCAGGACCCCAGGCAACCCGAACTCCTGAAGACCTGCAAGGTTCCGCCTCCGGCGGGCAGGGGCGGCGGACAAGCCAAGGGCGGACAAGCGAAAGGTCCGGCTCCGGCCGCGGGCCCGCAGGCAGTCACCATCATGGGAATCGCGGGCGTGATCGCCCCGGGCCAGCAATGGAAAGAAGTCTGGCAGGTGGACGGCAACAATGCCGATGGCATCGTCGCGACCAAGGACGGCGGGATTCTGATCGCGCAAAACGATAACAGCAATGTCGTGAAGCTGGATAAGGATGGAAAAACTTCGATCGCGTATACCGGTCTGAACACCGCCGGCTCGGTGGCGATGAACTCCAAGGGCGCTCTGTTTGTGTTGAACCGCGGGCTGAATGAATCGATCGAGCAGCTCACGCCGCAGCGCAAACCTCTGGTCAATAAGAATGCGAATGGCGACCCGCTGGATTGCCTGGGCGGAGTTCTGAACGATATGACGGCCGACAGCAAAGGCGGCGTGTACTTCACCATGGGCGGAGTGTTTCACGCCGATTCCAAGGGCGTCGTGACCAAGTATGGCGAGAACATCAATCCCAACGGCATCGTGCTGAGCCCGGACGAAAAGCGTCTCTATGTGACCAACGGCGCGACGGTGGCGGTATTCGATGTCCAGAAGGATGGCTCGCTCACCAACCAGCGCGAGTTCGCGAAGCTGGAAGCGGGGGGAGGCGGCGACGGCAGCACGTTTGACTCGGCCGGTCGTCTGTTTGTGACCGCACAGGCCGCGGGCATCCAGGTGTTCTCGCCGGATGGCAAATATCTGGGCGTGATACCAACGCCGCGCCCGGTGATCACCGTGACCTTCAGCGGTCCGGATCGCAAGACGCTGTATGCGGTTGCGCGCGAAAATGCCACGAACAAGGATTGGATCATCGCGATCCCGATGATCGCGCAAGGCCCCAAGGGCC
>DATIRX010000291.1:0-17542 GCA_035469225.1 Bryobacteraceae bacterium | reverse complement strand
CATCGCGCTACCACCTCGCGCTATTTCTCGCCTGAAGAACTCGAGCGCGCCCTGGAAATCAACTACGTTCAGTTTCTGGCGCGGGCGGTCGGAGATCGAGAGACGTTTTCGCGCCTGTGGCGGCATAATGTGCTTCGGCTGAAGACTCAGGAGAAGGAATACGCGCTTTCCTCCGCTGCCCATCAGCCTGCCGTGGCCGTTCCCGCGGGGGACATGGCTTTTCTGGATCTGGTCAACGGAGAGGTGGCGGTGTTTCCGGGACGGCCCGCCACCGGGAAGCCGGTGGTCCTGATCGCCAG
The DNA here is from genome assembly GCA_035469225.1 of Bryobacteraceae bacterium. GTDB lineage: Bacteria > Acidobacteriota > Terriglobia > Bryobacterales > Bryobacteraceae > Palsa-187. Next base: position 17,243 of record DATIRX010000291.1, on the reverse strand, counting down.
CCCGTATGTGCCGTTTCCGCTTTCGCACGGGGCCGCTGTACGGATCTACAACCTGATGCGCGGGGCTGCCACGGATTTCGACCTGGTGCTGGTGGCGTTTACCGAAGAGTCTCTTTCCGTGCCGCCCGAGCTGCGTGAACTGTGTGTCGAGATTGTGACGGTGCGCCGCGCCGGGAGCCACGCGCTGGCATCGCGGGGGCGGCCGGACACCGTGGAGGAGTTCGATACGCCCGCGTTTCACGCCGCGCTGCGGCAGACCATCGTCAAGTGGGGGCCGGGTATCGTGCAGCTGGAGTTCACGCAGATGGCGCAGTACGCGTCGGAGTGCGCCCCGGCGCGAACGCTCCTGGTCGAGCACGACATTACGTACGATCTTTACGCCCAGATGTTGGCTACAGGCAGCGACGATTGGGAGATCCGGCGACAGCATGACCTTTGGACCAGGTTTGAGACAGCCGCCTGGCGCCAAGTGGATCGGGTGATCACCATGTCGGAAAAGGATCGTGCTCTCATTCCGGGCGCGGTGGCGATTCCCAACGGCGTCGACCTCGACCGCTTTCGTCCTTCGTCTCAGCCGCCCGAACCGCGCCGGCTGCTGTTCATCGGATCGTTCGCGCACCGGCCCAACGTGATGGCTCTGGAGTTCTTCCTGCGCGACGTCTTCCCGTTACTGCGCGATGTCACTCTGCATGTGATCGCCGGGCAGCGCCATCAGCGCTTTTGGGATCTGCAGCATCCGGGGGTCGAGGTGGAAGGATTCGTCGCGGATGTGCGGCCGGCCTATTTGCGCGCGACGCTGGTCATCGCTCCGCTGGTGGCCTCCGCCGGAACCAATGTGAAGATCCTGGAGGCCATGGCCATGGGCAAGGCGATTGTGTCCACCGAGGCCGGGATCCACGGCCTGGAGTTACAGCGCGGAGCCGACGTCGTTGTGACCGAGTCGGCGGAAGCCATGGCGGCCGCCATTACACGCCTGTTAGACGCTCCCGCGGAGCGCGGCGCGATCGAAACGCGTGCCCGCGCGACCGTCGAGCGCGTGTACGGCTGGGATGCGATTGCCCGCGAGCAGAAGAAGCTGTATGAATCCTTGCTGGAGCTTTCGGGTTAGAGCTTCCGGGCGAAGATGGCGTAATCTAATCCGCCGAAGAAGGCGTCGCGAAAGGCCGGCGGCAATTCACCGAGGGCCGGCATGCTTTCCACAGCCGGAGCCAGGCGCTCGATCTGCACGCTTCCGAATCCCGCTTCTTCGAGATAGAAGCGCAGCAGAGGCGCGGGAACGGGGCGGGTATGCGTGGGATCGATGTAGAAATGCGTCGCAAAGATCGCCAGGCATTCCGGGTTGGGCGTCTCGATGGCTGCCAGCGCTCCCAGCCTGAGCTTTTGCGCGAGCAGCTTCGCCAAACGCGGTAATGCGGCGGGCGGAAGATGCTCCACCACCTGCGCACAATACGCGCCGCCGAGCGATCCATCGGCCAGCGATTCCAGATATCCGAACATATCGGCCTGCTCGGCATCCAGACGCTTGGAGCGGCACAGTTCGATGCATTCCTGGTTGAGATCAATGCCACGCGCCGGGAGATTCGCGGCCCGGGCTGCCTCCAGAAACTCGCCCCGCCCGCAGCCGATATCCAGAATCACACCCGAAGCGCCCGTGAAACGCGCAATATAGAGTTTCTGCTGCTCCCGAATGCGGTCTTCCGATCCGCGAAACTGCTCGGCGAACTTCATCCAATCGATATCGAGGTGGTCTGGCGCCGCCGCCGCGGGCGGAGCGGCGGATGGCGCAGCCGGGGCTGGTCTCTGCCGCAGCAGCCGCAGTTCGGTGTGAATCAAGCGGTCATACTCGCCCTTGACCTTCTCCATGTCCTGCCACAGCCGCGTCTGGATCTCGAGCGTGCGGCGATCCATTTCAACCGTGAAGTCGTCGTGCTGCTGGCGGACCGAATCGCGAAAGGTCTGATCGATCAGGCTGGCTCGCAGGTTGTAGGCCGATTGCAGCTCGGCTACCGTGCGCAGCATCCGGATTTCGGTGGTATTTCGCAGTTCCTCGAAGGCCGCGCGCCACTGTTCGAAGCCGGAGTGACGTTCCTCGGACTTCGCCCGCAGTTCCTCCTGATACGCCGACAGCGCCGTCAGGCCCCGCGAGACGTCGGTCAGGGCTTCGAGTGTGGCCTGGATGCAGGCCATGGCGGCCCGGTTGAACTCAACCTGTTCCCGCACGTGCCAGTCCAGCGCGCGCGCTACCATCCGTTTGAAACTCTGGATGAGGCTGTTCTTGAGACCGGGAGGGCGCGGGTTTACCGTGCCAATGGCAGCCACTTTGGCTTCGGCCGCATCGCGAGCGTGCAACAGGGCCATCAGTTCATGGGCGGTTGCGCCATTCAGCCCTGGAGCGCCCTGCGAAATCCGGGCCCTCATCCGTTCCTGAACACGTTCCTGGACGCGTTCCTGCACATCGCGAATCGCCGCGCTCAGCTCTTCATCGGTCACTTTTTATGGCTCCGGGACCATTTCGCGGTGATGCGTGTCGAAATGCCGCCGCGCGGCGTGAAGTCGCCCACCAGCGTGGCGGAAATGGGCCGGGCCCACCGGACCACGTCGGCGAGCATGCGGTTAACCACGTTCTCCTGAAAGATGCCCAGGTTCCGGAACGCGAGCGTGTACATCTTGAGCGATTTCAGCTCCAGGCACAACTTGTCCGGCACGTAACGAAGAGTCAGGATCCCATGATCCGGCAAGCCGGTCTTGGGACAGATGGAGGTGAACTCCGGCATGGAGATCTCGATCTCGTATCCGGTATGGTATTGGTTAGGCCAGGTTTCGATCTCCGGCAACTTCGCCTTCACCCCGGCGGCAGCGTGTTCGTCGGTGTATTGCCGCTTCAACGCGAGCCCCCACTCTGCGGCAGCGCCTGCGGCAGCGCGCTGGCCAGTGTGCCCAGGAATTGGCCGACGTCGGTCACCACGCCCACCATTTGCCCGGTTCCTCGATCGCTGACCTTGGTGGCCACGGCCGGATTGATATCGACGCACACGATCTTCACCCAGCTCGGCAGCATGTTGCCGGTGGCGATAGAGTGCAGCATGGAGCCCAGACACAGGACCAATCCGGCGCCCTTCAATTGTTCGGCGTAAGCATCCTGCGCGCGATTCATGTCGGTGATGGTGTCGGGCAGGGGACCATCGTCGCGCAGGCTGCCGGCCAGCACGAACGGAATCTTGGCCTGCACGCATTCGTACATCACGCCGCTCTTGAGGCGGCCGGATTCGACAGCCTGGGCGATGCTGCCGGCGTGATAGATGGCGTTGATGGCCCGCATGTGATTGCGATGCCCGTGTTCTTCCTGCCGTCCGTCGCTCTGGCGCACGCCGAGCGAGGTTCCCAGCAGGGCCGACTCGATATCGTGCACACCCAGCGCATTTCCGGCCAGCAGAGCCTGCACCCAGCCGCCGCGAATCATGGCCGCCAGGGCCGCCGCGCCGCCGGTGTGAACCACGACCGGGCCGGCCACGACGACGATCCGTTTGCCTTCCGCGCGCATCTGGGCCATCAGAGCCGAGATCTGCCGCACGGCCGTCTCCAATTGCCGCTCCGAGGAAATCTCATTGCTCATGAAGGCGAATGCGAGGCGGTCGCGCTCCTTCGATTCGGGCTCGACGCGGATGCCGCGCATGCCGACCACTACCCGGTCGCCCTTGCGCAGATCCCGCAGGCGGCGGCAGGCGGCACGGCCTCCGTCCATCACGATCATGGCATCCATGCGCTGGTTGGCGACTTCCACCCATTGGCTCTTGTGCCGAACCAGGGTCCGATGATTGGTGGTGGAATAGAAATCCTCGGGAGCGCAGCAATCGCGCTCGACGGTGCCCATCTCGGCGTCGCCCGTGTCGGCCGGAGTGCAGCCCAGGCCCAACAGCTGGCCGAGCACCTGCTGCATGTCCGCCGGATCCGGTGTTTCCACGCGCAGACGCAGGTAGGACTTGTCGGCATTGGTGCGGCCGATGCGGAATTCTTCTACTTCAAATTTGCCGTTGTATTCGACCACCGTGTCGAAGATTCGCTCCATCAGGTGCGAATCGATCAGGTGGCCTTCGGCCTCGACGACTTCCTGTTGCATGGGTAACATTCAGGATACCGTGCTCACGCGGGCGCCTGTAAGCGCAGCGACAAAACGAACGGAAGAGAATATTGGAACGAATGCGGAAGCCAGGTCTAGCTCAGGCTAGTCTGGTCTTGAGTCTTTGGATATCGGTCAGGCGATCCTCAGAATCTCGCGGCTTCCGGTGATCCACAGATCCGTATACCCCGCCATCTTTTCGCGGTACTTGGGGCTGCTCATCGTTTCCTGCATCCGCTTTTCAATTTCCCCCAAGTTGTCGGCCGTGAATTCCATGACGACCTGATTGAAGTCGCCGGCGACGTCCGTGAGGACGCGCGCATTGGGCATCTCGAACGCGGCGACTGCTTCTTTCAACTGAGCGGCAAGTTTCCCAGCACAACCCGGTTTCGCGACAAATCTATTTCGGACGACGAACATGGTTTGGTCTCCTGTACCGCATATTCTGAGCCTTTGACGAGGCATAACGCAAACCCGTCTTTGGCTAGGGGCAGCAGATCGCCGGTCTCGGACGGCGACGTCTTTCGAATCAGCCCAGCCCGCGAATGACGATTTCGGCGAGCCGGTCCACTCGACGAAGGTTCGGCCGCTCGTAAGTTTCTGCCCAGGCGGCCAACCCGATCCGGCATGCCGTTTCCGCCGCCGGCCAACGTGCGCCTTACCGACTTCCATGACCGTTACGGTCCTGCCGATCGGCTACACTGAGCTAAAACACCGCCTGGATCCGGGTTCTCAATCGGGAGGATGAGCATGGCAACTTCACCTTACCGGCGGCAGCCGCCGCCCTTCGCCGTCCGCTGTCTCCTGGGTGTCGTTATGGATGGAATCATGACGCCTTTGGGCTGGACCCTTGAGAAGCTGGGGCGGGCCAACCGTATGTTCCAGGGGTTCCATCAGCGGAATCTTCGCCGCCTGAAGAAGGCAAATCCTTTCGGGAGCTATACGCCCGGCCCGCAGGACGTGTTCGTAGCGACCTTCGCCAAGAGCGGCACGAACTGGATGATGCAGATCGTCACACAACTGGCCTGGCACGGAAAAGCCGAGTTTGAACACATCCATGAGCTGGTGCCCTGGCCGGATTCGGAGGCCTTCGGGCCGATCAAGCGGTTTGCCATTCCCATTGGGCTCGACTACGTCTGGAAAGCGTCGCCGGAACACAAGCGCGCGGTGAAGACGCACCTGAATTGGGAGTTCATTCCTTTCTCCGAACAGGCGCGCTACATCATGGTCATCCGCGACCCCAAGGATGTCTTTGTTTCCGGCTACCATTTCTTCAAGGAAAGCGTAATGGGCCGGGGGCTGTCGACCGAGACCTGGCTCCAGCTCTTTCAATCCGACCACTTCCCGATTGGAGGATCGTGGGCGCTGAATGCGGCCAGCTATTGGGCCGAGCGGAGGCGTCCCAATGTCATGGTGCTGTCCTTCAAATCGATGAAGCAGGATCTTGAAGGAACCGTGAGGAAGGTCGCGGAGTTCCTGGATATCCATCTGCGTGAAGAAGAGCTGAGCGAAGTGTGCTCCAAGTCCTCCTTCGCCTCTATGAAACGCGCGGAGAAGAAGTTCGAAATGTGGGACCTGATTCCCTGGCGCAAGCATACGCCGATGATCCGGAAAGGCGTCCAGGGGGGCTCCTCCGAGGTGCTCAGCCTCCGGCAGCAGCGCGAGATGGATGCTTACTTTATGGCCGAACTGAAGCGCCTGGGATCGGACCTGCCGTATGCAGAGTTTGCCGATATCACGCCGGGAGTGGAATCGGGGGAAGGCGTAGCCGCCGGGCCTGCATTACGCAATTCGCGGTAATATTCGGCCAAGGCTAACGCAGGAGGTTTCCGCTGCTATCCCGCAGGGGATCCAGGATCACGACAGATCCGAAGCTGTCCCGCAAATAGAAATTCACGGCGTACCCTTCCTCCGTAACCAGCCTGAGATCTTTCCGGATGGGCAACTCGCCCACCACGGTGCCCTCGATCTTCTTGGCGCCGGGCGTCCAGTTGGCTAAATGATGCTCGTGATCGTCGGGATTCTCCTCGTAGATCTCGAGATCATACTCCGCGATATCCACAAGGTCCGTTCCCAGGAACACATTCCCGATCCCGGTCAGTCTGCGGACAGGTCGGAATGACATCGGAAGAAGAATACACCCTGGCCGGCGAAGTGGCAAGCTGATTCGGCCTCGCGTTTGCCTAAGGGCTTGTTGTCGCTACGTGCCGACGGTACCCAGTTTGCGAAGCAAGGTGAATTTCGGCCGCGCGATGGGCGTCACGGGGAGTCCGCTGATTTCCTGAGCCAGTGCATCGCAGGCCTTGGCGAAGGCACTGCTGGGGGCCGCCAAGCGGGTCGCGGCCATGGCATTGCGGATCTCTTTGTAATCGTTGGGTAGCGTGGCGAACACGGAAGTTCCCAGCATTTTCTCAGCGTCGTGCTTGGAGAATCGGCCTTTTTCCCAACGGTTGACCAGCATATTCACGCGATCCCGCGGGACCTCGCAGGATTCGAGCTCGGCCCCGCGCAGCCTGGCCAGTTTCAGGGAAGGCAGCTCGGGCTGGCTCACAATAAACACCGCACGTGCATGCCTCACAAACTCGGCCGTCGCCTGGTTGATGACCTCCGGCAGATCCACCACGATGTAGTCGTACTGCTTTTGAGCAAATAACAAAAGCTGGTAATAATCGGCCCAGGTAGGGAGCCGGCCCCGCCGGCTGGGATTTGCGAGCAGCAGATCCAGGTCCTGCAGCTGCGCGGTCACCTGACGCCATTCGAGCGGGCTCATGGCTCCGTGGTGTTCCAGGGCGTCCGGGATCCCCTTCTGCTTCTCCAGGTTCAACATCACGGCCAGCGGTCCGGATCGCCGGTCGGCTTCGATCAGCAGGACTTTCTTTTTCAGACGTTCCGACAAAGCCGCAGCCACGTGGACGGATACAGTCGAGCAACCGCTGCCGGCTTTCGCCGGCAGGAACGCCAGGATATTCTCATGCGTAACCGGGTAGCGGCGATGCATGGCATCGTAGGTACCCGCTTCAATATCGCCGGGGGAAAAAGGCTCGTGGAGCAGATCCAGGATCCCGGCGTCCTCGAAAGTAAGCTGCTCGGCGCGATTCCAGCGCGGCCGGAAGCCGATGATCACGGCGCGGGTCTTACTGTGCTGAATCTCATTGGTGATGCGGAAAGCCTCGTCCCAATCGCCCAAGTCGATGAGAATCACGGCAGGATTCTGAACCGAAAGGACCCGAAGCACCTCCTTGGCCGGCGGTACCGGGGAGGCTTTGTAACATATCTCGAATGCCCCGGATTCCTGGGCCAGCAGCTCGATAGCGTCTGCTGCCAACGGATTCGGAGTGATTACGGCGAGCCGAAGCATGAATATGTACAGAAAGGCTTTACGCTATTCTAACCCGGCGATCGGCATATATCGGGACGGCTAGTACGTTAAATGCTTTTCTTTCTTCTTTCCACCGTGGGCGTGGCTGCCAGCGCGTGAGGCAGTGGAAATCGGCCTGCAATTGAACTTTAAGTACTGCCCGTACCTCATTCGATTTACAAGAGTTAACATAGGTCAAGCGTTCCTGAATCGCCATTGCTTCCGATCGATGCAGGGAGGGGTCCATGCTGCCTCCAGTGTATTCCCAGGAGAATTCTTAAGCCTGCTGGAGACTTAATTCTGTATGACCGCGCTTCTCATCGGCAGCCTGATGGCTGCGGCCGTGCTGAACGCCCAGACGAGCGCGGAATACATTGGGGGCACGGCAACGCAAGTGGAATCCGGAACGCAGGGCTCCATCGCGCTGGCCGACGAACATTATCTGGCCTTTTATGCGGGGAAGGCTCAAATCCGGGTGGCATACGAGCGTGTGAATCTGATCGAGTATGGGCAGCAGGCGGACCGCCGGCTGGCGCTGGCGCTATTGATCTCGCCCGTTTTTCTGCTCAGTAAGTCGCGCAAGCATTTTTTGACCATCGGCTTCCATAGTGAAGACGGCAAGCAGCAGGCGCTGGTTTTTCGGGTGGACAAAAACAGTATTCGGCCGATGCTGGCCAGTCTGGAGGCGCGCACCGGGCAGAAGGTCCAGTATCAGGATGAACAGGCCCGCAAGGCACGGAATCAATGAAGACCCCGATCTTATTCGCCGTGTTCTGCGCAGCGGCCCTCCATGCTCAGGACGATCTGTCGAAACAGCTGCTGAGCATCAAGCGGATCTATGTGGAGCGGCTCACGGGCGGGGAAACCGCGGCCCAGATGCGCGATCTGATCATCGCCAGCCTGCACAGCGCGAAGCTGTACGTGGTGACCGAGAATCCGGAGCGCGCCGATGCTGTTCTGCGCGGAGCCGCCGAGGACTTGATCTATACCGACCAGTTCCAATCGTCCGATAGCGTGGATCTGCGCGGAGGCGTCGGTACTGGGTCGCGCTCGACACGCACTTCGACGGCTGCACGATCGCTGAGTGTCGGGGTGGGCGATAGGGAGTCCACGGACATCCGCGAACGCAAGCATGAAGCGCTCGGCACGGTCCGGTTAGTGAACAAGGATGGGGACGTGATCTGGTCCACGACGCAGGAGAGCAACGGAGCAAAATTTCGCGGCGCCAGCGCGGACGTGGCGGACAAGATCACCAAGCAGCTGGCCGCGGATTACGAACGGGCCCGCCAGCACTAGACAGTCACTCCGCGTGGCGCTTCAGGATCTGCGGCAGATTTTGAGAAAACGCGGAACGCGCCAGCACCATGTTGCAGCCGGCCTCCTGCGCCTGCTGCTTTAACTCGCCTTGGACGTGCGAAACGTAGGCCAGCAGATTGATGCCCTTGGTGTGCTCGTCCGACTTCAGTTTCTGGATCAGTTTCAGCGGTTCGATTCCGGCGAAATTCAGATCGAGGATAATCAGCGCCGGCCGGTGCTTGGCCTGCTCGAGCACGTCGTGTTCGCTTTTCACGAAGGTAATCCCCAGACCCGCTCGTTTCGCGGATTCGTTGATTTTTACTGTGAAGAACAGGTCTTCGAGCACAGCTAGGACTTTCTTGGATTCCGGCATAGACTAAGTGTGGTTTTTCGAGTTACGCGAGACGGGGGGTAAACTTAATGCTACCATGCAGGGACTATTTGCCCGGCCTTAATGTTGCGGTAAAGTAGGAATGGACCCCTCCTCAGTGAATGTAAGAGCCACGAAGGCAAGGCTTGTTTGGATCGCAATCCTGGCGATCGCTTTGCTTACAACGTCGTTACAGGCCAAGCTGGGGCTATACCACCCCGAGCATTCGCCGGAACATCTCGTCTCCAAGGCGTTCAAACTGTCCGAGTGCCGGCTGGAGCGAGCCGTTGCGAATCCGCCCATCGTGGCGGTCAGCATCGTGACCTCGGAAGCCGCCCTGGACGCCCCCGGTCCGCGGCCAGAGTTCCTGGAGTCCCCTCTACCCCTGTCCCAGCCGCTGTTCCTGTCCCGTTCTCACTGGTTCCGCCCTCCGCCCGTTCGTTCCTAACGTTTCCCCGTCGCCTTTTCCAAGAGTTGTGATTCAGGAGGTGTATTGGTGCGAGCAATTGTTCTAGTCCTCTGCGCGGGCGCCATGTATTCGTGCACCCGCACGGCCAAGACTACCGTGCAGGCCGATTCTCAAATTCCCTCGGTCTCGGTGGCCCGGGTCCAGCGCCAGGATTTGCAGCGCGACCTGGTTCTCTCGGCCGAATTTCGGCCCTACGAGGAAGTAGATCTGCACGCCAAGGTGGCCGGCTATCTGAAGGACATCCGGGTGGACGTGGGAGATCGGGTCCAAGCGGGGCAGTTGATCGCCACGCTGGAAATTCCGGAGATGGCGGATGAAGTTGCCCAGGCGGAAGCGATCCGCAAACGCAGCGAAGCGGAGCTGGTACACGCGCAAAGCCAGCTGATGCGGGACCAAAGCACCCATGAGGCCGCACACCTGAATTTCCAGCGTCTGGACGACGTGATCAAGACCCGGCCGGGGCTGGTGGCACGCCAGGAAATCGACAACGCCATGGCCAAAGACCGCGAAGCCGAAGCCCAGATGGATTCGGCAAAAGCGGCCATCACCGCCGCCGAGCAGCAGATCCACGTCGCCCAAGCTGCCGAACAGCGCATCCATACGCTGCAGGCCTATCAGCGCATCACCGCCCCCTTCGCGGGAATGATCACCAAGCGCTATGCCGATCCCGGCGCGATGATTCAGGCGGGAACCTCCTCCAGCAGCCAGGCCATGCCGGTAGTCCGGCTATCGGAAATCGCACGGTTGCGGCTGGTGCTGGCGGTTCCGGAATCGGCGGTATCCCGCATACACGTCGGCGCCGCGATCGGGATTCGAGTGAACGCCGTGAATCGCCAGATCCAGGGGAAGGTTTCGCGCTTCTCGGGGCGGCTGCAGACAACCACTCGCACCATGGATACCGAAGTGGATGTGGACAACGCCCGAGGCGATCTGGCCCCCGGAATGTTCGCGGAAGCGGTGGTGACACTGGATCGCCATGATGGGGCGCTGGCAGTTCCGGTGCAGGCTGTGGCCGGCGCGGAGGACAAAGCGACGCTGCTGGTGGTCGATTCGCAGAATCAGCTGGTCCAAAAAGAGGTCCGGCTCGGCCTGGAGACTGCCGATCGGCGCGAGGTAGTCAGCGGGCTGAATGACGGGGACTTGGTGGTGGTCGGCAAGGCCGCCGGCTTGCGTCCGGGGCTGCGCGTGCAGCCGCAGGAGGCCAAATAGCATGTCGGGCTTTTCCATCCGCAATCCGTACTTCATCATCGTGATCTGCCTGATGATCGCCGTGGTGGGAACGGTCAGCCTGGTGCGCCTGCCGGTGGACATGTTCCCGACCATCAATATCCCGGTGGCCGTCGTGGCGACGTTTTACAACGGCATGCCGCCGGAACAGATCGAAGCCGACATTACGGGCCGCTACGAGCGCTTCTTCACTCTGGCGAGCAACGTGGAACACATCGAATCGCGCTCGCTGCCGGGCGTGAGCCTGATAAAGGTTTACTTCCAGCCGGGAACCGACGGAGATGCGGCGGTCAGCCAGATCTCCAGCCTGGCGACCGCCAACCTGCGCCGCCTGCCGCCGGGAACTTTGCCGCCGGTGGTGCTGAAGTTCGACGCATCCAGTCTGCCGGTGTGCCTGGTGACGGTTGCGGGGGAGGGAATCAACGAGGCGGCTCTGCGCGACAACGCGCAATACGCGGTTCGCAACCAGATTGCCAACGTGCCTGGATCGAGCGTGCCCCAGCCGTTCGGCGGCACCTACCGGCAGATCATGATCTACGTGGATCCTCACAAGCTGGAGGCGCACCAGCTCAGCCCCATGGACGTGGTCCGCGCGGTGAACGATTCCAACCTGATTCTGCCGGCCGGCGACGTGCGCATCGGGCCGCTGGATTACAGCATTTACACCAACAGCCAGCTGGACACCACGCACGATATCAATCTGCTTCCGATTAAAACGGAGGGGAACGGATACGTGACCGTGGCCGACGTCGGCATCGCAAAAGACGCGCAGCAGATCCAGCAGAACATCGTCCGCGTGGACGGGCAGAAGGCCGTCTATCTCGCCATTCTCAAACAGGGCGGAGACACCAATACGCTTTCTATCGTGGACGGCGTCAAGAACGTGGTCGCGCATCTGACCGATGTGCCCAAGGAACTGACCGCGCACGCCGTGTTCGACCAGGCCCAATTCGTGCGGGCGGCCATCGACACGCTGCTGCACGAAGGCGGCATCGGCCTGCTGCTGACTTCGCTAATGGTGCTGCTGTTCCTGGGAAGCTTTCGCGCGACCATCGCCGTGTGCATCTCTATTCCTCTCGCGGCTCTGGCCACGTTCCTGGTCCTGTGGATGGGCGGAGGCACGGTGAACACCATGGTGCTGGGCGGCCTGGCGCTGGCATTCTCGCGCATCATCGACAATTCGGTGGTGGTGCTGGAGAACATCTATCGTCATCTGGAGCACCGCATGGATCCCCACCGGGCTGCCGAGCTGGGAGGAACGGAAGTCGCGCTGCCGGTTCTGGCGGCGACGCTTACCACCGTGGTGGTGTTCTTTCCGGTGACGTTTCTATACGGCGTCAGCAAGTTTCTTTTTACCGCTCTGGCCGCCGCGGTGATCATTTCCCTGTTCGCTTCCTACTTCGTGGCTCTGACCGTTGTTCCGTTATTCAGCTCGCGATTCCTGACCGGTCATCAGTCCAGCGGGCGGTTCCACCGCTGGTTCAACTACGGGTTCGACTGGATGCTGCGCCGCTACGATCATCTGATCTACCATGCGCTGCGGGTTCCTAAAACCGTGGTGGCCGTAACGCTGCTGGCATGCCTGGCGACGGGCGTACTGTATCCCTCCATCGGCCTGGCGTTCTTCCCGCGTACCGACGCCGGGATGTTCACCATCAACATGAAAGCGCCCTCGGGAACGCGCATCGAACTGACTAACGAAAAAGTGGCCAAGGTGGAGGAGTTGATTCGCAGCACGGTCGCTCCGGACGACCTGCAGATGATCGTTTCAAACATCGGCACCACGCCGGGTTTCTCGGCCATCTATTCGCAGAACTCGGCGCAGCATACGGCCTTCGTGCAGGTAGCGCTCAAGCCCGAACATCGCGGGGGCAGCTACGACTACATGCAGAAGATTTCCACGCGGATCAATCGTGAGATGCCGGAAATATCGGCCTACTTCCAATCCGGCGGCCTGGTGGACGCCGTCCTCAACCTGGGTCTGCCAGCACCCGTGGATATTCAGGTGAGCGGGCAGAACATGAAGGGCGCGTATGCCATCGCCGGGCAGATCGGCGAGCAGTTACGCAAGGAGCCCAGCGTTCAGGATATTTACACTCCCCAGGATCTGGACTATCCGGCCATCAAAGTGAATATCGACCGGACCCAGGCCGCTCAATTGGGCCTGGCTCAGAAAGAGATTGTGAGCAATGTGATCACCGCGCTGACGTCGAATCAAATGATCGCGCCCAGCTACTGGGTGGATCCCAAATCGGGCAACGATTACATGCTGACGGTGCAGTATCCGGAGAACACCGTAAAGACGCTGACGGACTTCCGGAATATTCCGCTGCATTCGGCGGGACGCGCGCAGCCCACGCAGCTGGACGCAGTCACCGACATTCAGCGGATTCAGGCTCCCACCGAAGTGGATCATTACCAGCTGCGGCGAGCGATCGATGTGTACGTGCAGCCCAGCAGCGAAGATCTGGGGCGCGTGACGGCTGCCGTGGATCGTATTGTGGCCGGGATGAAGATTCCCGAGGGACTGCGCGTGGACGTACGCGGCATGGTGCAAGGCATGCGCGCCTCTTTCAAAAGTTTCGGATATGGTCTGCTGCTTTCAGTGCTGCTGCTGTACCTGATCCTGGTGGCGCAGTTCCGTTCGTTCCTGGATCCGGCGTTGATCCTGCTGGCGGTGCCGCCGGGATTAGCGGGCGTGATTCTGATTCTGGCAGCCACCGGGACGACGCTCAACGTGCAAAGCCTGCTGGGCGTGATCATGATGACGGGGATCGTGGTCTCGAACAGCATTCTGATTGTGGATTTCACGCATCGCCTGCGAGACGAAGGTAAACCGGTGCGGGAAGCCGTGGCGCACGCCTGCCGTATCCGGCTGCGTCCGGTGCTGATGACCTCCATGGCGACACTGTTCGGGCTGCTGCCCATGGCCTTGAAAATGGGCACCGGCAGCGAGGCCTATGCGCCGCTGGCGATCGCTATCATCGGAGGCCTGACCGTTTCCCTGGTGGCGACGGTGTTCCTGGTGCCGGCCGCCTATCTTCTGGTCTATGGCCGGAAAGAGCAGACGGCATGAGGCACGTCTGGCTGGTTCTTCTGGCTGCAACCGCCTTTGCCCAGGCGCCGCGCAAACTCACGCTCGAGGAGGCCGAGGCCCTGGCGGTCCAGCAGCATCCGCAGATCGCAGGGGCCCGCTTGCAGACGCAAGCCGCCGGCCAGGTGATCCGTGAAACGCGGTCGCCGTATTATCCGCAGCTCTCCGCCAGCGCTACCGCAGTGGGAGCCGTGGATAATAGCCGCATCGCCGCGGGATTCCTGAATGCGCCTAATGTCTTGAACCGCGCGGCCGCCGGCGTGGCTCTGCAGCAATTGATCACCGATTTCGGACGAACCAGTCACCTGGTGAAATCGAGCGAATTGCGCGAGCAATCCCAGGAAGCCGGCGAGATCACCACCCGCGCATCCGTTTTGCTGGATGTCGATCGCGCCTATTTTCGCGCCCTCCGAGCGCAGGCATTGGTGAAGACGGCCGAGGAAACCGTTACCGCGCGGCAGCTGGTGGTGGATCAGGTAACGGCGCTGTTTCAGAGCGCTTTGAAATCGCAGCTCGACGTAAGTTTCGCCAGCGTGAATCTGTCCGATGCCAAGCTGCTGCTCTCCACCGCCCGGAACGAAGTTCAGGAGGCCTTCACCGATCTTTCGAATGCCCTGGGAATGCCCGGGCCCCAGACGTTCGATCTGGCCGAGGCCGTGGTGGCCGCTACTCCGGAGATGGACGCCTCCGGACTCATCCAGCAGGCGCTCCAGCAGCGCCCCGAACTATCCGGATTGCGCCTGGATCGCGATTCCGCACTGCAGTTCGCCCAGGCCGAACGTGCTCTGGTGCGGCCGGTGGTGAGCGGGGCCGCCGCGGCCGGTGGAGTTCCCGCGCACGATTCGAACCTGCATGGACGCTACGCCGCGGCCGGGATCAACGTGACTATCCCGGTGTTCAACGGCTCCCTGTTCACGGCACGGCGAAGGGAGGCCGAGCTGCGCGCGCAGGCCGCCACGGAGCGCGTGCGGGAGGCCGAGAATCGCGTCGCCCACGATGTCAACGTGGCCTGGATCAATACCAACAATGCCTATCAACGCATCGGACTGACGGATCAGCTTCTGGCACAGGCGAACCTGGCGCTGGAGCTGGCGACCTCGCGCTATGACCTGGGGCTCGGCTCCATTGTCGAGCTGGGACAAGCCCAGCTCAACAAGACCGGCGCGGAGATCCAGAATCTGACATCACGCTATGATTTTCAGATTCAAAGCGCGATCCTGAAATTCCACACCGGACTGCTGCGTTAAGCGCCTAGCGCTGCGGCTTGGGCGCGGCGGGCGCGGGCAGGGCGCCCTTGAGGATTTCTTCCAGCGAAGCGGGCAGATAATCCTGAGGGACTTCGAACAGGGCACGGTCCACAAGATCGGTGGAGAGCTCGACCAGTTCCTGGTTCATCTCCATCAGGGGCGCGCCGGGATCGAACCCGGGGGGCAGCGTTACCCCCTGCTGGGCCAGGGCCGCCAGGAAGGGCATGGTGACTTCGGAGTGCACCCGCATCGACATCGAACCGCCCTTGGAAATCTCCGCGATCATGGCGCTGAGGTTGTCTCCCAGTCCCGGCAGTGCGCCGAGAACCTGCTTGACCATCTCCATGGGATTCATCGAGGAGGCCGCCGAGGCCGTATAGTTTTGGAATTCCTGCAGGGCCGGAACGCGCTGGGCCTCCTCCGGCCGGGCGGTCCAGATCTGCATCCGCATCTTCATCATCGGACCCGCTTGCGGGGGACCTCCGGGCGGTAATTCCATGGTCAGCACAAATTCATGCTCCTCGGATTGGATGCCTTGAATCGTTGCCGTTCTGCCCGTATTTCGCGAGTCGACGCTGGTCTTCATGGAAGCCAGCGCCGCGCGAGCCTGGTCGGGCACCGCCGGAATCGCGGCCTTGATCTGCTCCGCATATTGGTTCGCCGAAACCCTGGCGAAGCGCTTGTGGACGTTGTCGAGCAGGGTCATGTCCCGCGTGGTGAGATCCATGATCGAGCTGAGATTGCCTTGCGCGGAGTAAGCCTGGTTGCCTTTGATGCGCACAACGAGGTCGCGCATGCCGCCCAGGTCAGCCGGCAGTCCGGCGGGTAATCCGGGGACGCCGGCGGCGGTTTTCACATCGGTGTGATAGCGCAGAGTCGCGTCGCCGCGCAGCAGCGGCGCAAGCAGGGCGGCCGCAACGAACCATTTGCCGCGCATCGCGTTATCTGAAAACGTCCTTCAGGCGCCCGAAGAAACCTTTCTTCGGCTCAGGCGGGGGTTGCGGCGCGGGAGCCGGCGCAATCGGGATGCTTCGCGGCGCCGGAGCAGCTTGCGACGACTGTGGCGGATTCTGAACCGCCGCTACCACTCCGGCGCTCTCCGCCGAGGGAGCCGCGCCGGGCGGATTCTGCTGTACCGGATCCCAGCCGGATACCAGCGTGCGGCCGTTGCCATGAATGTGGCAGATCTGCAATGGCTGGCTCCCGGCGATGAATACTTCGCTGCGCACCTTGGGGCAATTGGGAGCCGCCAGCTCGCCGGTGTCTTCGTCGATGTCCACGGTGACGATGCCATCCGGCGGCTGAAAGGAGTGGACGTTCTTGTACGCCTGAAGCTGATGCGCGCGCTTCATGAACTCGGTCCAGATGGGCAGCGCGCTCTTGGCGCCTTCGAGCTTGAAATCGCGGTTGTCGTCGAATCCCACCCACACCACACAGATGATTTTGGAGGTGAATCCGGCGAACCAGCCGTCGCGCGAAGTGCCGGTTTTTCCGGCGGCCGGCAGAACAAAACCCATGGAGCGGGCGCGCGCCCCGGTGCCGCTGCCGCGCAGGACATCCTCCATCATGTTTTCGACCAGGTACGCCACGCGCGGATCGATGGCCGGCTTCCGCTCGGGTTTGGATTGAAACACAATGGCGCCGCTGGCGTCGCGAATGGAGCGGATAAAGCCGCTCTTCAGCAGATCGCCGGAGTTGGCGAAGACCGTATAGGCGCTGGCGATTTCGAGCGGGGTCACTTCGTACGCGCCGAGTGCGATGGAAGGCGTCGGCTGAATGTCCAGGTTCATGCCCACCGCGCGCGCTACCTCGGCCACCTTGTCGTAGCCGACCATCTCCGCCACTTTCACCGCGGGAATATTCTTGGAATGCGCCAGCGCATAGCGCAGCGACATCAGACCCTCGAACTTCATTCCAAAGTTACTGGGCGTGTAATTGCGCGTGTCGTGCTCATACCAGAACGTGGTTTCTTCGTCCATCACGGTTGTCGCCGGTGTCAGAACGGTGTGGCTGTTGGGATCGAGCGCGCTCATCAGCGCGGCCGTATACACGAACGGTTTGAAGG
>DATIRX010000290.1:0-8623 GCA_035469225.1 Bryobacteraceae bacterium | reverse complement strand
AGCAGCGCGGGATAGTCCGGATCACCGCGCTTCACGTCGATGGGAAAACCGAATGAGTAGGCTACGGATCGTGTATTCTTTTCGACGATGATGGCGCGCGTGTGGTCGATTGCCTCGGGCTTGATCGCCGCAACCGGCGTTTCATCCCTGGCCGGCAGCCTCGCGAAATCCTTCTTGATTTGTTCCAGGAAATCGGCCGGATACCCGCCCGCCAGTCCGAGAATCAGGTTCGACTGCGTGTAGTGCTGCTTGTAGAACAGTTTCAGGTCGTCGAGCGTCATCTTTTCGAGCGCCGAAATCGTTCCGGAGCTGTAGTGGCCGTAGGGAGTCCCCCGGTAAAGTGTCTGGTAGAGCACTTCCTTGCCGAGTTCTTCATCGTTGTTGCCGCGCAGGCCCACGCGCAACGAATTGATGGTGTCGTCCTTGATGCGCGTGAAATCGTCCTCGCGCCAGCCTGGCTCCAGCAGCATGGATCGAACCAGTTTGTAATAAGCCGGCAGATTGTCCAGATGGGTTGTCCCGCCAAAGACCGTCATTTCCTGATCCGACTGGCTGTTGAGAGAAGCGGCCATGGGGAACATCGCGTCCACCACCTGCTTATAGGTCAGATCCTTGGTGCCGCCTCCCGCCAGCATGGCCGCGGTCAGGTGGGCCAATCCGGGTTTATCGGCGGGGTCCATCATCGCGCCGGTGGTAAACACGATTCGAAAGTTGACCAGCGGGGATTTGCTCGGGAGCGTGACTGTTTTCATTTGCGCGAATCCGGCAGCAGCCGCCAGCAATCCCAGAAGACTGGTGGCATAGATTCTCATTTACCACCGCCATTCGCGGGACCGGTAAGCGTCACGATCGTGCGGTTACTCTCGGTCAGATACTTCCGCGCCGCAGCCTGAATGTCTTCCGGAGTCAGCTGGGAATACAGGGAATACAGCTTGTCGATGGTGTCGGGGGTACGTCGCAGCGCGACGTACCGGGCGACCGCCGCCGCCACGGACTGGCTATTGTCCATTTGCATCGTGAAGGCGTAGCGTCTGCGATTTTTAGCGGCATTCAATTTGTCCGCTGCCACCGGTTGGTCCTGAAACCGTTGGATGGTCTCGAGAATCTGCGCGCGCACGTACGGCAGATCGGCGGCGTTCTTCACGCGAGCCTCGACTTCGAACAGATTGGGATCCACGCTTTGCGACATATCGGCGGCCAGCATATCGACCTTTTGCTCCCGGACGACCAGCTTCTCGTACAAGTCTGAATTGCGCGAAAACGCCAGTGTCGCCAGGGCATCCAGCGCGGCCCACTCCTTCGCGGTATCCGAATACGCCGGACCGTGGAACGCGATTTCGATCAAGGGCAGCGTGGGCGAAGGCCAGTCGATATGGTTTTCCCGCGGACCTTGCTGGGCCGGTTCCGCCGGAATGTCCGGGTGGTAGCTGCCGCGCTTCCAACCACCCCAGTATTGGTCCACCAGAGCACGAACCTTCTTGGGATCGACATCGCCGGCGACCACGATGGTGGTGTACTCCGGGCGATAGTAGCGGTCGAAGAATTTGAGGCTGTATTCGTACTGGTTGGGCATGTCCTGCACATCCTTCAGGAAGCCCATGGTGGTGTGCTTATACGTGTGCCGGTCGAAGGCGGTATCGTGCAGCACCTCGTCCAGCTTTTCTTCCGGATCCGAACTGTTCTTGTTGTACTCACCGAGCACTGCCCCGGTTTCGGTCTTGAAAATCTCCGGCGTGTACTTGAGCGTTTGAAAGCGGTCGGCTTCCATGGCCAGAATATTCGCCAGGTCCTCCTTCGAAAAGGTGGTGTAGTAGGCAGTCAGATCGTCGCTGGTGAACGCGTTCGACGCTGCGCCGGCGCGTTGCAGCGCCTGGTTGTACTTTTCGGGCGGATACTTCGCGGTGCCCCGGAACATCATGTGCTCGAACAGGTGTGCGAAACCCGACTTACCGGCCTCTACTTCGTTCCGCGACCCGGTCTGGACCACAATGTAAATGGAAACCAGGTTCGGCGAGTCGGTGGGGATGGTGACCAGGCGAAGCCCGTTAGGGAGATCCTGCTGCGTGTACGGGAACGGGAAGGTCTTGATTTGGGCGTTGACGGCAATGATCGAACCTGCCGTAAGAACCAGGAATACGAGCCTCCAGAGCATACCCTGAGAGTATCACCCGTACTCTATTGCTCTTTGCGCACTAGCTCCACGTCGATGGCGATCTCGACGTCTTCCCCCACCAGGAACCCTCCGCTCTCAAGGACGGCATTCCAGGTGAGTCCGAAGTCGGTGCGCCCGATCCGCATGCTGGCGCTGGCGCCACGCCTCAGGAATCCGTCGGGATCCTTGATCTCGGGCGTGACCGATTCCACGTGAAGGGTGACTCCACGCGTGACGCCGCGAATGGTCAGGTCCCCGGTGACGTCGTAACCGTGCTCTCCGGCCGGAACCACCTTCGTCGATTGGAACGTGATGCTCGGATACCGATTGACATCCAGAAAATCACGGCTCTTCAGGTGCCTATCGCGGTCGGGTTCTCGAGTGCTTACGGTCGCAGCGTCCATGCTCGCCTGGACGCTGGCCGCCGCCGGATTTGAAGGATCGAACTCGACCGATCCGGTGATATGGCTGAACTCGCCCTTGACGTTGGAAATCATCATATGCCGGACCTTGAAATGCGCTCCGGCATGTTGGGAATCGATCTGATAAGTAGCCATTCGTAAACGTTGGGCCTCAGTTCCGCTCCTGCTGCTTTTTGCCGGCGCTGCCGAGGTTTGCGAAATCACTCATGAGGCCGAAGGCCTTGGAGGTCTGGGGACTCTCGGCTGTCACCACGCTCTTTACGAATTGCCAAGGGATCATCAATACGAGTCCTGCCAGGTTAACCGGCGAAATCCAGATGCCTACGCCGTGGTTCGCCTCGGCAAGTCTGCCGGTCATGGCAAATCCCCCGGCATCCTCCGCGGACCGGATATAGTCACTGAGGTCATCGCCGGAAGCCAGGAAGATGCCGGCCTCCGTGAACAGCTGCACCATCCCCGAGGATTTTAGGAACTCTGGCGCCACCCAGACCAGGACATGCTGGCGTGCTTCACTCATTTGCTCTTCCCCCAGGATGTTAGTCTAGCGGGTCTGGCTGAAACGTTGGATTGGATTCGAGCGCTCGATGCTACGATGATCAAATTGGCTGCGGATGAACCGTGACGCGAACACCCACAAAGATCCTGGTCATCGATGTCGGCGGCACCCACGTAAAGCTTCTGGCCACGGGCCATCGAACACCCCTGAAGATCCCCTCGGGATCGGATCTTACTCCCAGGAAAATGGTCACAGCCGTTCGGAAAGCAGCGGCGGAGTGGCCGTATTCCAGAGTATCGATCGGATATCCCGGACCCGTGCTCAACGGTAAGCCCGTCAGCGACCCCCATAACCTGGGACGCGGGTGGGTTGGCTTCGATTTTCGCAAGGCATTCGGTCATCCGGTCAAATTGGTGAATGACGCGGCCATGCAGGCCATCGGCAGTTACGCAGGCGGGCGCATGCTCTTTCTGGGATTGGGTACCGGGCTGGGCTCGGCGTTGATTGCCGACGGCGTTCTCGAGCCCATGGAGCTGGCGCATCTTCCTTATAAGAACGGACGTACTTACGAAGAGTACATCGGACTGCGTGGTCTGAAACGGCTGGGCAAGAAGAAATGGCGCCGCCATGTGGCGGACGTCGTAACCCGTCTTCGGGCAGCGCTGGGAGCGGACTACGTCGTGATCGGCGGAGGGAACGCGAAGTTTCTCAAAAAACTTCCCGAGGGCGCGCGCCTGGGAACCAATGCCAACGCATTCCGCGGCGGGTTCCGGTTGTGGCAGGCGAAACAGTCGCGGGCGTAAGAAGGGGATCCTGCAGTGGACGAAATCAAATCCGACGCTCTGGTGTTTCTCGGCGCCACCGGCGATCTCGCATACAAGAAAATCTTTCCGGCGCTCCAGTCCATGATCAAGCGGGGCAGTCTGGATGTCCCCGTGATCGGAGTGGCGAAAGCCGGCTGGAATCTGGACCAGCTCCGGCAAAGGGCCAAAGACAGCCTCGAAAAGCACGGCGGCCTGGACCCGCAAGCCTTCGCTAAGCTTTGCGATCTTTTGCATTACATCGACGGCGATTACGCCGATCCCGGCACCTTTCAGCAGCTGCGCACCGAGCTCGGGAATTCGCAGCACCCTGTGCATTACCTGGCGATCCCGCCGCAGCTGTTCGGTCCGGTGATCCAACAGCTGGAAATCTCGGGTTGCGCGCGCGGAGCCCGGGTCATCATCGAGAAGCCGTTCGGAAGAAACCAGACGACCGCACGGGAACTGAATCAGATCCTCTACGCGGTCTTTGACGAACAGCATATTTTTCGCATCGACCACTATTTGGGAAAACCGGCCGTGCAGAACCTGTTGGTCTTCCGTTTTTCGAACCTGATCCTGGAGCCGGTGTGGAACCGGAATTTCGTGGATAACGTGCAGATCACCATGGCTGAGAATTTCGGCGTAGCGGGGCGAGGCGCGTTCTACGAAGAGGCTGGGGCGATTCGCGATGTCATGCAGAATCATTTATTGCAGGTGCTCGCGAACGTGGCCATGGAACCTCCGCCCGGCACCACCGATATCGAATCCGTGCGGGATGAGAAGGTCAAGGTCCTGAAGGCGATCCGGCCGCTGCAAGAAAGTGACGTTGTCCGCGGACAATTCCAGGGCTACCACGATGAGAAGGGTGTCGCGCCGGATTCCAAAGTGGAGACGTTTGTCGCCGCGCGTCTCTTCATCAACTCCTGGCGCTGGCAGGGAGTGCCCTTCTATCTTCGAACGGGCAAAAACTTGCCGGTGACGTGCACCGAGGTGTTCGTCAAATTTCGGCAAGTACCGCCCATTTACGAGGGCCGCACGCCGCCGGCGAATCATTTCCGTTTTCGCCTCAATCCTGACATCACCATCGCCATGGGCGCCATTGTCCGGTCTTCCGATGAGCAGATGGCGTTAGCGCCTATGGAACTTCTGGTGTCTCATCAGCCGACGCCGGAGGAGCTGGATCCCTACGAATTGCTGCTGGCAGATGCGATGAAGGGAGACGCATTCCGTTTTGCGCGGGTGGATTACGTGGACGAAGCCTGGCGGATTGTCGAGCCCGTGCTGCAATCCGGCGGGCCGGTGTATAACTATGATCCCGGCAGTTGGGGTCCCGCGGAAGCGGATGCGATTGTACAAGCGCGCGGCTGGCATAATCCAGCGCTTCGGGGAGACACGACGGCCCGATGAGCATCAGTCCCTTGGCGGGCAAACCTGCCGACCCATCCGCGCTGGCAGATATTCCCAGGCTGATCACCGCTTACTATGTCGAGCGGCCCGACCCGAACGTGAAGGAACAGCGCGTCGCATTTGGAACCTCCGGTCATCGCGGCTCGTCCCGGGAGCGGACCTTCAACGAGTGGCACATCCTGGCGATCAGTCAGGCCATCTGCGCACACCGGAAAACTCAGGGAATCGATGGGCCGTTGTTTATCGGCTGCGATACGCACGCGCTTTCTCAACCCGCGTTTGCCAGCGCGACGGAAGTGCTGGCCGCCAACGGCGTGGAGGTGATGATCTCGGCGGGCGACGAACCAACGCCTACCCCCGCCATTTCGCACGCCATCCTGACCTACAACCGGAACCGTTCCACCGGACTGGCCGATGGGATCGTAATAACGCCCTCCCACAATCCGCCGGAGGACGGTGGTTTCAAGTACAATCCGCCCAGCGGCGGTCCGGCGGGCTCCGACATCACCGGCGTCATTCAGGATCAGGCCAATGCGTTCCTTGCCTCCCGCTTAAGCGGCGTTCGGCGCGTGTCGTTCGACCAGGCGATGCGCGCTTCCACGACCCATCGACACGATTATCGCGGCGAATATATCCGCGACCTCGGGAATGTACTGGATTTCGAAACGATTCGTGCAGCGGGCCTGCACCTGGGCGTCGATCCCTTGGGTGGCGCCGGGGTGCATTACTGGGGCGAGATCGCCGACCGCTACCGCCTGAACCTGACCGTGGTCAACCAGGCGGTCGATCCCACGTTCCGGTTCATGACGCTCGATTGGGATGGCAAGATCCGCATGGATCCTTCCTCGTCCTACGCCATGCAGAGTCTGATCGGATGGAAGGACAAGTTCGATGTCGCGTTCGCTTGCGATACGGATCACGACCGGCATGGGATCGTTACCAAACGCGCGGGATTGATGCAGCCGAACCACTACTTGGCAGTGTCGGTCCACTATCTGTATTCGCAGCGTAAGAATTGGAGCACCGCGGCTGCCGTCGGCAAGACCGTCGTGAGCAGCAGCATGATCGATCGCGTCACCGCGGATCTCGGCCGGAACCTGTTCGAGGTTCCGGTGGGGTTCAAGTTCTTTGTCGAGGGACTCTTGCACGGCTCCCTGGGCTTCGTGGGCGAAGAAAGCGCGGGGGCGTCCTTCCTTCGGCGAGATGGATCTGTGTGGACCACGGACAAGGACGGTTTGATCGCCGGGCTGCTGGCGGCGGAGATCACCGCGCGGATGGAGCGGGATCCCGGCGAAATCTACGCCCAGCTGACCGAGCGCTTCGGCAACCCGGTGTACCAGCGCATGGACGCCCCCGCCAATCGTGAACAGAAGGCCGTCCTGGCGAAACTATCGGCCGGCAGCATCCTATCCACTGAACTGGCGGGCGAGCCGGTAGTGCATGTGCTGACAGAGGCCCCCGGGGACGGCAATCCGATCGGCGGCGTCAAGGTCGTTGCTAAAGACGGGTGGTTTGCCGCCCGTCCGTCGGGAACCGAGGACATCTACAAAATCTACGCGGAAAGCTTCCAGGGCGAGGACCACCTGAAGCGGATTCAAGAGGAAGCTCAGATTATCGTCGCGCGAGCCTTGAGCGTAACCTAGAACCACGCAGAAGCGACGCCTTATAGCGGGACCGCTGGCGTGAAATCGCGCGTGCTACTCTGGGGCGTACTCGATTCCAAGAGCTGTTGGCATGGTTCTACCAGAGGCTCTCTTTCAGCCGGGCGCAGAAAAGAGAAACCGCACCATGCCACTACAGCGTTACCGGATCACAAAAGCCACCATCGCTCTATTCGAGGAGGATGGTCGCCACGTGACTTCCATGGTTCCCGAAGGCGCAACCATCGTAATCGACAGTGAAACATTCGATGGCGACAAGCTGGTCCACGTATTATGGGCCGAGAAGCGCGTCATGATGTTTACCCAGGATCTCCGCAGACGGGGCGAATTGTTAGACGGGCGGACGGAATAGCCTTCAACGCACTATTCAGGCACTATCGGCCGCCGCACGGTATCCGCCATTCGTATATCATCGTCTCGATGAAGATCCGACGCCTTCGAGTGTAAGAGGTAACCTTATAAAGACGTAGAGGAGAACAGAATGAGCCATCGCTATCTCATGTCCATCGGTGCGCTAGCGGCTACGATCGCACTCCTATCGGTTCCCATCGTGGGGCAGGCGCCCGCGTCCGGCAAGGTCAAGGCGAAGACTGGCAAAACCTACACTCCGCCCAAGACGCCCTGGGGGGACCCCGATCTCGAGGGGATCTGGCCGGGCAACATGGGTGTTCCCATGCAGCGCAACGCCAAACTCGGCGACCGGACCACTCTGACCGACGAAGAATTCGCCGCCAAGGAAACACAGGCCCGGCAACAAGCCAAGGCTGACTCCGAATCCGTCGTCGCCAGCGATTCCAAGATCGGCATCGGACCACCCTCGTATTGGACTGAGCGCGGGAAGCCCAGCCGCCAGACCTCGTTGATCGTTGACCCTCCTAACGGCAGATTGCCGGACCTGACGGCCGAGGCGGTGAAATATCGCAAAGAGGCTCGCGGCGGCAAGGGAATGCCAGGCGAGTGGAAGGGCGAGGCCGATAGCTACGACGATCTGAACATCTATTACCGCTGCATTTCCCGCGGCCTGTTGGGATCTGTGATTCCGGTGGTTTACAACAACGGCAACCAGATCGTGCAGGCTCCCGGATACGTGGTGTTCCGCAACGAAATGATCCACGAGAGCCGCGTGATTCCACTGGACGGACGTCCGCACGTGAGCCCCGCCATCAAGTTGGTGATGGGCGATTCGCGCGGCCGCTGGGAAGGGAACGACCTGGTGGTGGAGACCACCAATTTCACCGATAAGGACGCCATCGGCTCGAACGGCGCGGGATATCCAGGCGACCCCGGCTATCACAGCGACCAGCTCAAGGTCATCGAGCGTTTCACGCGCACCGGCGACAAATCCATGGATTACAGCATCACGGTGATCGACGAGAAGACCTGGGTCAAGCCGTGGACCATCCTCATTCAGCTCGATCGCAACGATGACTATCAGATGCTCGAATACGCCTGCCATGAAGGAAAATACGCCATGGGCGATATCCTCAGCGGCGCTCGCGCGGATGAAAAGGCCCCCAAGTGAAGCACCTGATTTTTTTCGCGGCCCTGAGCGCCGTCGCGGCTTCGAGCGATCCGGTCAAGCTGGTCTCCGGCCAGGTTGCCGGACTTGCCGGCTCCAGCCCGGAGATGCGCGTTTACAAGGGTATCCCGTTTGCCGCGCCTCCCGTAGGAAATCTGCGCTG
>DATIRX010000289.1:0-4149 GCA_035469225.1 Bryobacteraceae bacterium | reverse complement strand
CAGGACTTATACGACCATTTACGCCCCCGCTCGAAAATCTATCTCGGGCAGCAGGTCTCACTGGTCCTGGGAGGAGCTTTCCTTTTGCAGGCCGTGCTGGGCTACGGGCGCTCGACACTTCAATTGAACAAGTGGACGATGATGTATGGCAGCCTTCCTGTACTGCTGTTGCTGCCGCTCTGGCGCATAGCCTTCTATTCCGTGGTCAGCAAGGCTCTTCCGCCAGAGAAACTCCTATTTCTAGGCACCTCCTCGGCGTTGCGAGGGATCGCTCTGCGGCTCGGTGAGCGGCCCGAGCTTGGGTCAGTGGTGGTCGGATATCTGAGTCCAGCCCCGGCCGATTTCTATCGCACGCCCTGGCTCGGCGACATGGATCAGCTGCAGGAAGCAGTCCAGCGCCTCCATCCCGATCGTATTGTCGTAGGGTTGGTCGAGAGCCGGGGACGGCTCCCCATGCAGCAGTTGCTGGATCTAAGGTTCTCCGGGATCCCGATCGAAGAAGCACCCACCGCATTTGAATCGGTCTTTGGACGTGTCTCAATCCAGGACCTGCGGCCATCCCAGCTCATCTTCTCCCAAGAAATGGGTCCGCGGCCCTGGATGGTGTTACTGCAACGCCTGTACTCGGTGGCGCTCGGAATCATTGGGATAGCGATCACTCTCCCGATAATGGCAGCGGTTGCACTGGTGGTGAGGTTCTCTTCCCCCGGACCGATCCTGCTTCGCCAGACTCGCGTAGGTCTGCACGGAAGACACTTTGTCCTGTACAAATTCCGCTCCATGTATGAGGACGCGGAGGCGCGAACCGGGGCTGTGTGGGCCAGTAAAGACGATCCCCGCATCACCGCTGCGGGCCGCTGGCTGCGCCGCCTCAGACTGGACGAATTGCCGCAGCTTTTCAATGTCGTCCGCGGTCACATGTCAATGGTCGGCCCTCGTCCAGAACGACCCGAGTTCTCGGCCATGCTGGAGGAAAAGATCCCGTTTTACCGGCAGCGTCATTGGGTCAAACCCGGGATCACCGGATGGGCACAAATCAACCATAAATACGGAGACTCGATCGAAGACTCCCTGACGAAACTTGAATACGACCTGTATTACATCAAGAATCTGGGGCCAGCACTGGACGTCTACATCATTTTTCACACTATGAAAGTGATGCTGCTGTGGCGCGGCGCGCAGTAGCCTCCCGGCAAAAGTCATACCAACAAACCCGACCCGATCGAGAACCGTGTGGCCGCTGTAGCGAATGGCCTGCGCCTGTTCGGCCGAAGGCGGGCTGGGCCAGCACCATGTGATCCTTCCCGCCCGCGAACGGAATGCCAGCGGGGGTGTGTGGATCGGGAGCCTGCCGAAGCTACTCTTCTGGATCTAGCGAAGGTACTTTAGTGTGCCGCCTAAAAGTGCTTAGCGTTAGCCCCCAGACCTTAGAGGGCATGGAACTTACGGGCTATGGTGATCCGCGCATGGAAAGAGTAACCTCGCCTTATGCTGAACGAGACGCTGATCGATGCGCCTCTCGGACTTGCCGAGCGGCCGGATCAACGGCAAACCTCACGCGAGCGTCTCAATCAATCTGCCATTGTCACCGTTGGGCCGGATAGCCGTGTTCTTCACGGTGAACTTCGGAACGTCAGTGCGGGCGGAACCCAGCTTCGTCTTGGTGAGCCCCTGTCCCCTTACGCCCTAGTCAAAGTTGAATACGACGACAATCTCCTTCTGGGGGAAGTTGTGTATTGCCAGCAGGAACAGTCCCACTGGCTGGTCGGCCTTCGCATCGAGCATGGCCTGTTCGGACTCACGGCGCTGGAAGAAGTGATGTCTCCCCACCGCAACTGGTAGTTATTTCCCCAGCCGCCCGAGGATATCTGTGACGTAGTCCTTGGTCTCGGGAATCTGAGGAACCGAGAAGGTTCGGTCCACGCGAGTAATTCCGGCATTGTAAGCGCTGAGCGCCAGAGCCAGATCCCCGTGGTAGCGATCCAGCAACTGCTTCAGTAGTTTCGCGCCTGCGGAAAGACTCTCCTGCGGATCGAAAGGGTCGCGGACATCGAGCTGCGTCTGCGTGGCCGGCATCAACTGCATCAGGCCCTCGGCGCCTTTCGGTGAAACAGCGCACGGGCGGAATCCCGACTCCTGGCGGGCGACTTCCCGGACTACGGCCGGATCAATACCGTGCTCGCGCGCCGCGCCGTCGATCATCCTGCTCAATTCAGGGGGAGACACCGGATCGCACGCGGGAACCACAGGAGGCGGCACTGCAAAGGAAGCCGCGTTCGAATCCGTCAACGGCACCGGGGATTTGATGAACTTGAGCTGCTGCTCGACCGAGGCCCGCTGTTTTGCGAGGGACTCGGCCATGGCAGCGCGAACACGCTGCTGCTGCCCGCTGGCGTCCTGCATGAGGAAGATCGCTAACCACCACATTCTATGTATCCATCGGCTAAGTCAAGGCAAACGTTTAGCGAGCCCTAGCGGCAGGCCCGCGTTCAGCCGCCTTAGCGGCGGGCCCGCGTCAAACGATAGATGTACGCCAGCACTTCGGCCACAGCCCGGTAGAGATGACCCGGGATCTCTTTGCCCACATCCACCGACTTATACAGGGCCTGGGCCAGCGGCGGATTCTCCACCAGCGGGATGTTGTGCTCCAGGGCGCGCTGCCGGATCCGCAACGCGAGGTAATTCTTGCCCTTCGCCACCACCATGGGCGTCGCCATGGTCTCGTGATCGTAGCGCAGAGCCACGGCGTAGTGCGTCGGGTTCACAATGATGGCGGTGGCTGTCGCCACCTCGTCCATCATGCGACGCCGGGCGAAATCGCGCTGCAACCGCCGGATCTTGCCCTTGACGTGCGGATTACCGTCGTTATCCTTGGCTTCCTGTTTGACCTCCTGCTTGGTCATCTTGAGGTCCTTGGTGAATTTGCGCTTTTGCCGCACCAAATCGATCAAGCCGAATAACACGAACATCGCGGCGGCCTTCCAGAGAATGTCCTTGATCGACCCGGCCACCTTAAGCAGTCCGGTGTCCAGACTGGTAAACGGCAGGACCAGAAGCAGGTCGGCGTTTTGCCGCGCGATGGAATAGATCGCCATCGAAAACAGAACCAGCATGGCGGACGCCTGCATAAGCGCCGCCGGTCCCTGGAAGGCCATATTGCGTAGCTTGCTCATGGGATTCAGCCGGGCGATGTCGGGTGCAAGCTTCTTGAAACTGAACCCGAGCCTGGTGACCGCCAGGTGGACGCTCAGCGTAGCGGCAATCGTCAATGCGCCGATGACCGACAGAGGAAGGAACGCGCGCTTCACCGGCATCATCACGATCTCGGGGAACGTCCCGATGTTCAGGTTGGCATGAAAGGCTTGCGCCAGAGACGCCCGCAGCATTTCCTTCATGCCGCTGAGCCAGCCCGGGAACCAGGCGAAGGCGATGGTGATGAACACCACGAACTGGGTGGCCGCCACCATTTCGCGAGAAGAAAGAAATTGCCCATCTTCGCGGGCTTTTAAAAGCCGTTTCCCGGTGGGTTGCTCAGTCCTGCTGTGCTGATCACCTGCCATAGAGC
This sequence comes from Bryobacteraceae bacterium, assembly GCA_035469225.1. Taxonomy (GTDB): domain Bacteria; phylum Acidobacteriota; class Terriglobia; order Bryobacterales; family Bryobacteraceae; genus Palsa-187. The sequence goes on along the minus strand of DATIRX010000289.1, from coordinate 584 downwards.
GCGTGCCTCAGCCCAACAGGAGTTGCCGGACCAGATGCAGAACGGGACCGGACGCCTGCGTGAAAATCTTCGGAAACACCAGAAGCATCCACGCCAGCAATCCCAGCGAGACCAGCATCTTGATGGGAAACGCGAGCGTGATCAGCTGGAGCTGCGAATTCAGCCGCGCCAGAAGCGCCAGCGAAATGTCCACAATCAGCAGCAGCGCCAGCAGCGGAAGCACCAGCCGCAGCCCGGTGCTGAAGATGGCCGACCCGGCCTGGATCACCAGGTTGAGCATGGATGTGGTCAGCGCCACTTGTCCGGGCGGATGCACGCTCAAGCTCTGCGCGAACGCCATCAGGACCTGATGATCCAGGCCGGTGGCAAAGAACAGCAGTCCCGCTACGGTTTGCGAGATGGACAGCATCACGCTCGAGTCCGCGCCGGAGGTGGGATCGATAGTGGAAGCGAAGGAGTAGCCGGCCTGCAGGCTGATGATCTGCGCGCCCATCTGAAAGATTTCGGAAAGGAAGGCCACCGCGATGCCGACGCCAATTCCAAGTCCCGCTTCGGCCAGCAGCCATCCCACTAGGGTTCCGAAA
>DATIRX010000288.1:0-5950 GCA_035469225.1 Bryobacteraceae bacterium | reverse complement strand
GAGACGGGCGGGATCATGATTTCGAACTATCCGTCGATGGAGATCCGGCCCGGGTCCATGGGCAAGCCGTTACCGGGAGTCGAGGCAGCCATTGTGCGCCGGATGAGCGACGGCGGGGTGGAGGTCCTCGATCAGCCGGATCAAGAGGGTGAACTCGCGCTAAAACCAGGATGGCCATCCATGTTTCAAGGCTACCTGCACGAACCGGAGCGCTATGCAAAATGCTTCGCCAAAGACGTTTCAGGCAAAGACTGGTATTTGACTGGCGATCTAGCGCGTCGCGATGCCGACGGTTACGTCACGTTCGTTGGCCGCGCCGATGACATCATCAAGACGGCTGGACATATGGTCGGGCCTTTTGAAGTGGAAAGCGCATTGATGGAGCATCCGGCTGTGGCCGAGGCGGGCGTGATCGGGAAACCCGACCCCACCATCGGAGAAATGGTGAAAGCGTTCGTCGCTTTGCGGCCGGGACATACGCCAGACGAGGAATTGAAGCTGGAGATCCTGGGATTTGCCCGGAAGAAGCTGGGAGCGGCCGTGTCACCGAAAGAGATTGAGTTTTGTCCCCAGATTCCCCGCACCCGAAGCGGCAAGATCATGCGCCGGCTCCTCAAGGCGAGGGAATTGGGTCTGCCAGAGGGAGACTTGTCTACCCTGGAGGGGAGCGCATGAGCGACCTTCGCCTGCACCGTTTGGAGCTGTTGCGGCAAATGCTCCTGATACGGCGCTTCGAGGAGAAGTGCGCGGAGCTATATACACAGCAGAAGATCCGAGGATTCCTGCACCTTTATATAGGCGAGGAGGCTGTGGGGGTCGGGGTAGTCCAGGCGCTTAGGCCCGAAGACGCGATCGTATCCACCTATCGCGAGCACGGGCATGCCCTGGCGCGGGGCATCTCGGCCGGATCGGTGATGGCGGAAATGTTCGGTAAGCAGGAGGGCTGCAGCCGAGGACGCGGCGGGTCGATGCACCTGTTCGATGCCAAGACGCATTTCTACGGCGGCAACGCCGTGGTTGGCGGCGGTCTTCCTGTGGCGATCGGCTTGGCTCTGGCAAACAAGATGCGCAATCAGGCGCGTGTCACTTGTTGTTTCTTTGGCGACGGGGCTGTGGCCGAGGGCGAATTTCACGAATCCATGAACTTGTCGGCTCTGTGGAAACTTCCGGTGCTCTTCGTATGCGAAAACAACCGCTACGCGATGGGCACGCGGCTGGACGTCTCGCATTCGCAAACGGATTTGACGAAGAAAGCCGCCGCTTACAGTGTTCCGGCCGCGGCGGTCGACGGCATGGACGTGGTGGCGGTCGAGGAAGCGGCGAGGTCCGCCGCCGAGCACGTTCGCTCCGGAAAAGGCCCCTACTTTCTGGAATGCCGGACGTATCGTTTCCGGGCGCACTCGATGTATGATCCGGAACTCTATCGCGACAAAGCCGAAGTGGAGGAGTGGAAGAAACGCGATCCCATCCCGGCTCTGATCCGCACCCTGGAAACGGACGGGACCAAGGTCGATGCAGACGTCGCCGACATCGAGCGACGCGTCGCCAAGGAGATCGACGAAGCGATTGCATTCGCCGAGGCGGGTACGTTGGAGCCGGTCGAGAATCTCCTCCGCTTCGTCTATTCGGATAAAGGATCGCCCACATGACCTACCGGGATGCTATTCGCGAAGCCATGCGCAAAGCCCTGAAGGCGGACGATCGAGTGTTCCTGATGGGCGAGGACGTCGGCCGCTACGGCGGCTGTTACGCCGTGAGCAAAGGGCTCCTGGCGGAGTTCGGACCCGAGCGGATTCGCGATACGCCGCTGTCGGAGTCGGCATTCGTGGGCGCCGGGATCGGCGCCTCGCTGGGCGGCATGCGGCCGATCGTCGAAATCATGACGTGCAATTTCAGCCTTCTGGCGCTCGACCAGATTATGAACAACGCCGCGACGTTCCTTCATATGTCAGGCGGCCAGTTCAACGTCCCCGTGGTCATTCGCATGGCGACGGGCGGAGGTCGTCAGCTCGCGGCGCAACATTCCCACAGCCTGGAAGGCTGGTACGCGCACATTCCAGGGATCAAGGTTCTGGCTCCCGCGACTCTCGAAGATGCGCACGGTATGCTGCTCACGGCCTTGCAGGATCCCGATCCGGTTCTGATTTTTGAAAACGCTCTGCTGTATAACATGGAAGGGGAGTTGCCGGCGGATGCGGGCCCGATTGAGATTGACCACGCCCGCATACGCCGGCCGGGCCGGGACATATCGGTGATCACCTACGGCAACAGTCTATGGAAGACCCTGGAGGCTGCCAAGGGTTTGACAGAAAAAGGAATCGAGGTGGAAGTTGTGGATCTGCGGACGCTTCGCCCGCTGGATGATCTCACCTTGGTGGAGTCCGTTTCCCGAACCCACCGAGCCTTGATCGTGGATGAGGGTTGGCGCAGCGGAGGAATTTCGGCGGAAGTGAGCGCGCGGCTGATGGAGCAGGCTTTATACGACCTGGATGCCCCGGTCGAGCGCCTTTGCGGCGCCGAAGTCCCCATGCCCTATGCCGCGCACATGGAGGCGGCGGCGATCCCGCAGGTGGCGACGATCCGCGCGGCAGTCGAAAGAATGGTCGCCGCGCATGGGTGAGTTCCGGATGCCGAGCCTCGGCGCCGACATGACCGAGGGCACGCTGGTGCAATGGAACGTCAAGCCCGGCGACGCCATCAAGCGCGGCGACATCATCGCAATCGTTGGCACGGAGAAGGCGGATATAGAGGTCGAGGTCTATCAGACCGGCACGATCGAAAAGCTGATCGCGCAGCCCGGAGACAAGTTGCCAGTGGGGACGCCGATCGCGCTCATACACGTGGAGGGAGAGGGCCCGGTCGCAGTCACGCCAGCGCCGTCCGAGCAACCGGTTCCGAAACCGGCCGGACGCGTGAAAGCCTCGCCCATAGCGCGGAAGCTGGCGCAGGAATTGGGCATCGATCTCGAAACGATTCAAGGCACCGGCCCCCATGGGGTGATCGAAAAACATGATGTCGAGTTCGCGGCCAAAACCAAGGCTCCGCCGGCACCCGCCGAGCGGGCGGCGACGGGAATGCGCCACGCGATCGCCGTCGCCATGGCTCGTTCGAACCGCGAGATCCCGCACTACTATCTATCGACTCAGATCGACATGAGCGTCGCCCTCGATTGGCTGGAGGAGTTCAACCAGAAACGCTCCATAGAGAATCGAGTTTTGCCGGCGGCGCTCCTGTTGAAAGCCGTGGCACGCGGCCTGGTGCAGGTGCCCGAGCTGAACGGCGTCTGGGCCGACGATCAGCTCAAGCCGTCGCCAGAGGTTCATCTTGGCGTAGCGATTTCGCTTCGCGGCGGGGGGCTCATGATCCCCGCAATCCATGCCGCCGAGCAAAAGTCCATCGAGGAGCTGATGGCCGCATTGCGGGATGTCATCACGCGGGCTCGCTCCGGCCGGCTGCGCAGCTCTGAGATCACGGAGGGTACGATTACCGTTACCAATCTCGGCGACCTCGGCGTCGAGACTGTCTTTGGAGTGATCTACCCGCCGCAGGTGGCCTTGGTCGGGTTCGGCAAAATCACGGATCGTCCCTGGGCCGCCGAACATGGAATGCTCGGTGTGCGGCCAGTTCTGACCGCGACCCTGGCTGGCGACCACCGCGCCACGGACGGCCACCGCGGCGCCCAGTTTCTGCAAATCCTCGACGGCCTGCTCCAGGACCCAGGCAAGCTATGACCGACGCCGACATTCAGCAAGCGATCTTTGACGGTCTTCGGAAAATCGCGCCGGAAGCCGACCCGCGGCAGGTGCAGCCAACCGCGAACCTGCGCGAAGCCCTGGACATCGATTCCTTCGACTTTCTGAATTTCCTGATCGGCCTGCACGAACGGTTGGGAGTCGAGATTCCAGAGGCAGATTACGGCCGGCTCACCACGCTGTCCGAGCTGGTTCAGTACCTATCTCAGAAGGTTTCCTGACATGCTTTACACCATCAAATCCCAAAAAAAGATCGAAGAGATTCAGAGCGCACTGGAAGAGTCCGCGGCTCGGCACAAATTCGGCATCCTCGCCGTACACAACCTGCGCGAAACAATGAAAAAGAAGGGGGTGGAGTTCGGCACGGACTGCTGGATCTACGAGGTATGTAACCCCGTTCAAGCAAAGAAGGTCCTGGAGGCCAACGGCGCGGTCTCGACGGCTCTGCCTTGCCGGATTTCAGTCTACGGCAAAGAGGGCTCCTATACGCTGGCTACTATTTTGCCGACCGCGCTCATGAAGATGTTTGCTTCGGCTGAGCTGGAGCCAGTCGCCCAAGAAGTGGAGACAGTCATCAAAGCGATGATGCAGGATGCCGCCTAGACGTCGGGCAGATAGCCCTGCTCGGCCAGTTTGAGCATTACACGGCGGGCCGCTGCATGGGGCAACTCCTGATCGCCGTGCACCACGATATCCGGCTTTTCGGGCGGCTCATAGGCCGACTGGAGGCCCGGCACGGTAGTCGCAGAGTTGGCAGACGCTTTGCGGTAGATCCCCTTCGGGTCCCTGGCGATGCAGATCGCTAAAGGGCAGTCCACATACACCTCCATGAACCGAGGGATTTGGTCCCGCGCCTTGTCTCTGTACCGGCGCCGGTTTGCCGTCGCGTCGAAGATGACCGGCACTCCGTGCCGCGTGAGGAGCGCGCCGATGTAGACCATCTGACTGTAGAAGGCTTCGCGTTCCTGCTCGTCGTACCGGGGATGAGGGGTGAAGATCTGACGCAAGACATCGGATTCAAGTACCGCGACGTCCATCCCTCGATCCGCAAGTTGAGCTTTCAACAAGGCCACAAGCGTCGATTTTCCGGAAGCCGGAAGCCCGGTTACCCATACAGCGAAGGCGTCCTTGGTTCTAGACTCCACAATAGCTGTTCGCCTTTTGGGGATCGAAACTGTCGCTCTCCAGCACAGCGACGATAAATGCCAGGATCCTTTGGCGCACTGTGTCCAGCAGCGCGGGGTACCAGAGCGGGCTGGCCATTACGAGTCCACGGAAGGCACAAAACGGCGCAACCACGCTCAGCATTTCGCGATCCCCGCTCTTTTCGAGGTAGCGCTGCCAGAAACGGAGAAACAGCGATTCCAGGGCCCCTTCCAGCCGTCCGCTCCGCTGTAAAGCGAAGAACAGGTAGTTCATCGTGAGGGAGGCGACATCGTCGGCCGGATCGCCGTACTCCCCGCGGGAACGATCCAGCAGAGAAAACTCCGCCGCGGATCGAAACAGGATATTCCACGGATGAAAATCTCCGTGGACTTGGGATAGCCGGTGTGTAAGGCTCTTCAACTGCCAGCGCCAGCCTACACAGAGGTACTCGATCTTCTCCAGCAGATCCGCTGAAATCAACGGGTGTTGGGGATACGAATCGATGATTCCCATGATGCATTCGCCATGTCCCACCAGCTCACGAATGCGCCGGGTGTACAGTCCCGGATCGGTTCCTCGCATCTTGTGAATCTCTACGAGGTAGTCGCAGAGAGCGTCGCAACGGGCGAGATCGAGTTCCGTGAGCGTGTCGTTTTCGCGAAGCCGCTCCAGATCGCGGGCATAGCTCTCGCCCTCCGCATACTCCGTCAGCAGACAGAACTCTTTCACGTTGCCGACAGAAATCAGACCGTCTCCTGGTCGAAACCCGCATACATCCAGCGAGCGAACATGACGGGGCAGACGATTGAATGCCTGATTCTCCCACAATAACTCCTGAGCGCGATCCGACATGAGTTCGTGTCCAAACGGACCCGGAGCTATGGTGTGTAGCACCGCAACCGCAGGCTTCTGGCCGGCGACGCAATAGTCCACACGAACCGGTGTTCCATACCCGTAACCTTTGATGTCTTTGCCCGGTGAGCTGCTTCCGAGAGCAACCATCCTCAGCACGCTCACCTGTGTCCCAAACGTGGAACTGAGATATCGCTCAA
>DATIRX010000287.1:0-7979 GCA_035469225.1 Bryobacteraceae bacterium | reverse complement strand
CCGCTCACGGCGATCGCCGCGGGCGCTGTGGTCAAGATGCTGCCATCGCGCCTGCATGTGGGCGCCGCCGTGCTTCTCGCGCTGGGAACGACGGCCGTCTGGGCCTTCAGCGGGCTGCCTTCGATATGCTGGAAGGAGTCGGAGGTGAATTCCGAGGCCCGCCGTGACTGGACCGCGCAGGCGGCCAGTTTCCTGGCTGCCGAATACCGGCCGGGTTCGGGCATCATTTTTCCGTTTGGCGATCTGACCGGGGTTTTGCGCCAGGCGGGCATCCCGTTGCGCGAAGGCTTGCATGAAGGCAACCAGGCTGCCTTCGACGGCGCCATCGCCCGTCCGGAGTTGTTGTTGCATGAAGAGTGGGGCGTGGCGTTTTCGGGCGATACCGTCGATGTCGCGCTCGACCGGGCAGGATACACTCTGCGGAAGCAGATTATGGTGAAAGGAGCGCCGGTAGTGGACATCTACCATCGCGAATAAGTGCGGATTCCCTTTGCAAAAGCGCATGGCGCGCGCAACGATTTCCTGCTGACCTGGCGCGATCGCCTCCCCGCCGAGGTGGCCGATCCGGCCGCGCTGGCTCGCGCGATCTGCCAACGACACACCGGCGTGGGCGCCGACGGCTGGATCTTAATCGACCCAGGAACCGGCGGTGCGCACGCCGCCATCGAGCTGTGGAACTCCGACGGCAGCCGCAGCGAAATTTCCGGCAACGGAACCCGCTGCGCCGCGGCCTTGGTGGTGGAAACCGGAAAGGCGCAGGACGAAATCCGCATCGCCACCGGGGCGGGCATCAAGACACTCCGCCTGCTCGGCCGGCAGGGGCCTCACTTCTCTTTCGAGATGAACATGGGGCGCGCCGCAGTGGAAGAATTGCACGCGGCGTTGGTGCCCGGCCGCGAGTGCGTGATCCTGAACGTCGGCAATCCTCAGTGCGCGGTCCTGGTTGCCGATTTCGATTTCGACTGGAGAACCCTGGGAGCGGAGCTGGAACGCCACCCGCGCTTTCCCCATCGCACCAACGTATCGTTCCTCCGGGTGCTCGATGAGCATACGCTCGACGTCCGTTTCTTCGAGCGCGGCGCCGGGGAGACCATGAGTTCCGGAACCGGGTCCACCGGCGCGGTCGCGGCGGCACTGGCGCGAGGATTGGTGCGGAGCCCGGTGAACGTGCTGACGCCGGCGGGTCCTCTGAAGCTGCACTCCAAGAACGAGGACTTGTACCTGGAGGGTCCCGCCGAGATCGTCGCAGAGGGCGAGTTCTACTACGGAGAGTGAATGACCCCCGCTCTTCGTGTCCGCGACCTGCGGAAATCCTACCAGGACGTCGTCGCAGTGGACGGCATCGATCTGGAGGTCCGCACCGGAGAATGTTTTGGGCTTCTCGGCCCCAACGGCGCCGGAAAAACCACCACCATTGAAATCTGCGAGGGTCTGACCGAGCCGGATTCGGGCGAAGTGGAGCTGCTCGGCTTGCGCTGGCATTCCGATTCCGAGGCGCTTCGCCAGCGTCTGGGCATCCAGCTTCAGGAGACCCAGCTGTCCGATAAGCTGACCGTGCAGGAAACACTGCGATTGTTTCGCAGCTTTTTCCGCCAGGGTCCCGGCGCCGAAGAGGCCATCCGGAAAGTCCAGCTCGAGGAAAAGCGCGATGCCCGCGTGGGAAATCTCTCCGGCGGCCAGAAGCAGCGGCTTGCACTGGCGTGCGCCCTAGTCGGAGATCCCGACCTGTTGTTCCTGGACGAGCCGACCACTGGCCTCGATCCGCAGGCTCGCCGCCAGTTGTGGGAGCTGATTGAGGAATTCAAGCTGGCTGGCCGCACCATCCTGCTGACCACACACTACATGGAGGAAGCCGAACGCCTGTGCGATCGCGTGGCCATCATGGACCACGGCAAAGTGATCGCGCAGGGCACGCCGCGCGAGCTGATCGCGTCCATCGGCGTCGAGCACGTGGTCGAATTCTCCGCCGGGAGCACGACGCTGGATTTGGCCGCGGTCGGCCACATACCCGGTGTTCGCGATGTCCGTTCAGAAAACGGCAGTGTGCTGATGCAGGTTACCGAGCTGCATCAGGCCGTGCCCGCCCTCCTTGCAGAGCTCGGCCGCCAGGGTGTTCCACTCACCGAGCTCCGTACGCACTCGGCCACGCTGGAGGACGTCTTCGTTCATTTAACGGGGCGGCACCTTCGCGATGAGTAAGGCGATGAGTAGAATCAGCGATCACTCCCTGTTCCAGCTGACACTCCTGCGGATGCGCGAGTTCACCCGCGAGCCCGAAGCGCTTTTCTGGGCCCTGATCTTTCCCATTGCGCTGGCTGCCGGATTGGGCATTGCCTTTCGCAATCAGCCTCCTCAGGTTCTGAAGATTGCGGCGGTCACGCCGCGCCTGGCCGAAGCTCTGCGGCAGGAAAAGCTTCTGGACGTAATGCAGCTGCCCTCGCTGCTTGCCGAGCAGGCGATCCGAACCGGCAAGGTGGCTCTGGTGGCCGAGCCGGCGCCGGACGGAACCGTCGTGTACCGTTACGATGACACCAACCCGGAAGGCCGCCAGGCCCGAATGCTAGCCGACCAGGCGATCCAGCGGGCGTCCGGCCGCCAGGACCCCGTGGCCGGCAACGACCGGATCATGCGTGAACCCGGATCGCGCTACATCGATTTCTTAATTCCCGGACTGATCGGAATGGGCATCATGGGAAACGCGGTGTGGGGTCTGGGGTTCGCCATTGTCGATGCCCGTCGCAAGAAACTGCTGAAGCGGATCATTGCGACGCCTATGCCGAAGCATTACTACCTGCTGTCTTTCCTGGTCTGGCGACTCTTGCTGCTGGTGGTGGAAGTGGGCGTACCGCTGGCGTTCGGCGCGCTGGTCTTCGGAGTTCCGATGCGCGGATCAACCCTGGCGCTCATCGCCATATCGATATTGGGAGCGCTCGCGTTCAGCGCACTTGGACTGTTGGTCGCTTCCCGCGTTCGAACCATTGAGGCGATATCCGGGCTGGCCAACGTCACCATGGTTCCCATGTGGATCGTATCGGGCGTGTTCTTTTCTTCGCAGCGGTTTCCGGATTTGGTGCAGCCCGTGATTAAAGCGCTGCCCCTCACCGCCGTGATCGATGCGCTGCGAGCCAACATGCTGCAGGGGGCTGGACTCGCGCAAATGGCTCCGCAGGCGGCTGTGCTGGGAGCGTGGCTGGTGATCTGCTTCGGCCTGGCCCTGCGTCTGTTCCGCTGGCGGTAACCACTCGCTAGCTCTCGTGGTTCTGGTCCTCGGCGCTACAGAACCGCGAACGTCAGTGAGCGGCCGGGTTGCCGAAATACGCCTGATCGTATACCACCACGGTCTTCGTCTTCAGCGCCTCAATTGCCTTCTGCCCGATGTCCGGCCGGATCTTTTGCTCGATTTCGGCGCGCGCATCGTCGAAAGGCTTGGACTTGCGCTCTTCCACCAGAATCAGGTGATACCCATAGGCCGTCTTGACGGGCTCGGTAACCTGCCCGAGCGGAGCCTTAAACACCACGTCGTCGAATTCCGGAATCATTTGGCCCTGGCCGAACGTTCCCAGGTCGCCCCCGTTGTCACCCGAACCGGTATCGTCCGACTCGATCTTGGCGACGTCTTCGAACTTCGCGCCCGCCACGATCCTGGCGCGCACTTCTTTGGCCTTCGCCAGAGCTTCGTCCTCCGTCAGATCCTTGTGACCCTCGCGCACCGGCACGCGCGAACCCTGCATCCGAATCAGGATGTGGCGCGCTTTTACCTCGTCCCAATCGCCCTTATGCGCGGCGTAGTAAGCCTGCAAGGCGGCATCATCGGGATTGGCGGCAGTCAGCTGCTGATACACCGCATTGGCCAGAATCTGGTCGGATTGCAGCCCGATTCGCGCTTTCACGCTGGCGGACTGATCCAGTTTGCGTGCCTTGGCTTCCTGGGCCATGACTTTGAGCTCGGCGACCTGTTCCGCCAGGCTTCGCCGCGCTTCCGGCGTCTGCAGCTGCGCCTGCTGTTGCGCCGGCAGAGAAGCCACGATCTCCTCGAACATCGACCGCGTAATGGTCTCCGAACCGACCGTCAGCACCACCGGATCGGCGATCGCGGCAGTGGGAGGAGCCGCCTGTTGTCCCCACAGCGACAGGGCGCTCAGCAGAAAGGGAAAGGATTTCATAAACTCAAGCATATCTCCATGGCGATCCCCTTCGGAGGCTCTTTCCTGCTGGAAGCCCCGCCGGACGTGTTTACGCCCGAGGACTTCACTCCCGAGCACCGCGCCATCGCCAGGACTGCGGATGATTTCTGGACCCGCGAAGTGGCTCCGAACATCGAGGCCATACAGCAGCAGGACTTCGCCGTTCTGAAGCGCACGCTGCGCAAGTCGGCCGAGCTGGGCCTGGTGGGCGTCCTGCTGGAGGAAGAGTACGGCGGCATGGAGCTGGATTTAGTCTCTTCCCTGATCGTCGCCGAGGGCCTCGGCCGGGATGGATCCTATTCTGTCTGCCACGGCGCGCAAGCCGGCATCGGCGTCCTGCCGGTCTCTCTGTTCGGCACGGATGCCCAGAAGCTCAAGTATCTTCCGCGGCTCGCCTCGGCCGAGCTGATCGCCGCGTACTGCCTGACGGAGGCGCAAGCCGGATCGGACGCTTTGGCTGCCCGTACCCGCGCCGACCTCTCCTCCGACGGCACGCACTACCTGCTCAATGGCCAGAAGATGTGGATCACCAACGGCGGCATCGCGGACCTCTATACGGTGTTCGCTAAAGTCGTCGGCGAAAAGTTTACGGCGTTTCTCGTCGAACGCGCCTGGCCCGGAGTGTCTCCTGGAGCCGAAGAAAAGAAGATGGGCCTGAAGGGCAGCTCCACCACCGCCGTGTATTTCGACAACGTCAAGGTGCCCGTGGAAAACGTGCTGGGCGAGATTGGACGCGGGCACATCATCGCGTTCAATATCCTCAACCTCGGACGCTTGAACCTGGCCGTCAGCGCACATGGAAAATGCCGCCAGGTACTGGCCGATGCGATTCGCTACGCCCGGGAGCGCCGCGCCTTCGGAAAACCCATCGCCGATTTCGGGCTGATCCAGCACAAGCTTGCCGAGATGGCGATCCGGATGTATGTGAATGAGAGCATGCTTTACCGCATCGCGGGCCATATTCAGGATTCCGGCCAGCCCCTCCTGAAAGCCGCCGAAGATTTCGCCGCGGAATGCTCCCTGATCAAGATCTTCGGGTCCGAGGCGCTCGACTATGTGGTGGATGAAGCCCTGCAGATCCACGGAGGCTACGGCTATCATCAAGACTACGCCGTGGAGCGCGCTTATCGCGATGCCCGCATCAACCGCATCTTTGAAGGCACCAACGAGATCAATCGTCTTCTGGTTACCGGCATGCTTCTCAAGCGCGCGAAAAAGGGAATTCTCCCGCTGGCTGCGGTCATGAAGGATCTTTCCGCCACGGCCACCCCGGATCCGGTGGTGAACGCCAAGAAGGTAGGACTCTTTCTTTTGGGCGTCGCTTCGAAGAAGTACGGCGAATCTTTGGAGGACCAGCAGGAGGTCGTGGCCGGCATCACGGATGTCTTGATGAAGGCCCTGGCACTCGAATCTGCAACCGCACGCGCTAAAAAGGTCAAGAAGGAAAACGCCGCCGATATGGCCGCCGTGTTCGCCGATGAGACCATGGAATCGATCAAGGCATCCGCCAAAACCGTACTGGCCGCGTGTTCTGAAGTGTATTCCCTGCGCACGAATCTGGCCCTGCTGCGCGGGCTGACGGCATATGAGCTGGTGAACTCCGTAGCTCTGCGCCGCCGGATCGCCGGCCGATTGCTCGAAGCCGGACGATACATCGTATGAAAACCTACGCATGATTCGAATCGCGAACGGACAAGGTTTCTGGGGCGACTCCCTCCAGGCCCCGGTGGAGCAGATTCGCCGCGGACCCATCGACTACCTCACGCTGGACTACCTGGCCGAGGTCACCATGTCCATCCTGCAAAAGCAGCGGGCGCGTGATCCCCAGGCCGGCTATGCGCGCGATTTCGTCGAACTGATCGCCCGCGTGCTGCCCGATCTCAAGGACCGGCGCATCCGCGTGATCGCCAACGCCGGCGGCATTCATCCCATGGGCTGCCGCGATGCCGTGCTGGAAGCCGCGGCCCGCCAGAACATCCGGGTGAAGGTCGCCACGGTGACCGGCGACGACATCACGGACCGCCTGGATCAGTTTCTGAAGCGCGGCATCGAGCTGAAGAACATGGACACCGGCGAACCTCTGTCCGCGGTCCGTGCCCAAGTCGAGCGAGCCAATGTGTACTTCGGGGCTTTTCCCGTCGCCGAAGCTCTCAGCAAAGGTGCCGAAATCGTCATTACCGGACGTGTGGCGGACGCGGCTCTGACGCTTGCGCCCATGATCCACGAATTCGGCTGGAAAGAAACCGACTGGGATAAACTCTCGGCTGGCGTCATTGCGGGACATGCCATCGAATGCGGCGCGCAGGTCACCGGAGGCAACTGCCAGGTGGATTGGGAGACCATTCCGGATCTGGCCGATATCGGGTATCCCATCGTCGAAGCCGAGCCCGATGGCACCTTCTGCGTCACCAAGCACGCCGGCACGGGCGGACGCGTCACCGTGGCGTCGGTCAAAGAGCAGCTGCTGTATGAGATCGGCGATCCCGCGCAATACATCACGCCGGATTGCGTGGCCGATTTCACCACCATTCAGCTCGATCAGGCCGGGCCGGACCGCGTGCGTTTCACCGGCATCCGGGGCCGCCCCGCCACGAATTTCTACAAAGTCTCCGCCAGTTATGCCGCTGGGTATAAAGCGATGGGCTCGCTGGTCTACACCTGGCCCGATGCGTACAAGAAGGCTCGCGCCGCCGATCGGATTCTGCGTCAGCGCCTCGCTCTCCTGGGCCTGCGGTTCGACGCCGTGCGCACGGAGTTTCTGGGAGCCAACGCGTGCCACGGTATTCCCGCCGGCGAACCGCCTCCGGAGATCGAGCCGCATTTGCCGGAAGTCGTTTTGCGCGTCGGCGTGCGATCCGAGAATCGCGCCGCGGTAGAGCGCTTCACGCGGGAGATCGCGCCGCTGGTGCTCAACGGGCCGCCGGGCGTCTCGGGTCTCGGGCTGGGCCGCCCGCGCGTCGAAGAAATCGTGGCGTTCTGGCCCGCGCTCATCCCTAAATCCGAAGTCCGGCCGCAGGTGGCAATATGGCCAAGCGCGAGTTGACGAAGCGAAAGCTGATCGAGCTGGCGCACGCCCGCTCCGGCGATAAAGGCGACCTGGTGAACATCGGGTTGATTGCCCGGAAGCCCGAAGATTATCCGATTCTGGTGCGGGAAGCCACAGCCGAGCGCGTGAAGCAGCATTTTGCCGGTGTGTGCCAGGGGAAAGTCGAGCGCTTTGAGCTCCCCAACCTCGGCGCCCTCAATTTTCTGCTGCACGAAGCCTTGGACGGCGGAGGCACGGTCGCCCTCAAGGCCGATCCGCAGGGAAAGACGTACAGCACCGCGCTGCTGCGGATGGAAATTAATGTCGATTGAATACGCAGCCGCCGCGGGAGTGGCCAGAATCACCTTAAACCGTCCCGACAAGCGCAACGCCATTACCGGCGAGATGATGTCCGCCCTGCGCGACGCCCTCGAGCGGGCCGCCGGCGACTCTGCGGTTCGCATACTGCTGATTCGCGGGGCCGGGAAGGATTTCTGCGCGGGCCTGGATCTGGGCGAAGTTCTCAAGAGCGCCGAAGATGCCGGCGCATCCCTGGCTTCCGCCCGGCGGCTAGGCGACCTGTACATCGCCATGCGCCGCCATCCCAAGCCGATCGTCGCGGCGGTTCACGGGCGCGCCCTGGGCGGAGGCGCTGGAATCGCGACCGCGTCCGACCTGATACTGGCCGCCGAATCCGCGCAATTCGGCTATCCCGAAGTGAAACTCGGCTTTATCCCCGCCATCGTCTTTACCATGCTGCAGCGGGCGGT
>DATIRX010000286.1:0-3882 GCA_035469225.1 Bryobacteraceae bacterium | reverse complement strand
GTCCTAGAAACCCAGCTCGACGGCGCCCTTGATGGAGAGCTCGACGAAGCGCGTGAAGTCCTTGCGCATGGGCAAAGAAATGGTGTTCCAGCCTTTCCACACGTCCAGCAGCTCGGCAGGATTGGTGCTTGAGGCCATGATCTTGGTGATGTCATTGATGTCCAGGCAGGTCTCTTTTTTGTCGGGCGACCCTCCGCCCTTGCAGTACTTGCCTTTGCCGTAGGTGGCGTCGAGCGAAGCCGCAATCCTGCTCACCTCAGCGCTTTCTTTGGGGTCCGACGGCGGCGCGAGCGTGAACCCGATCTTCAGCAGGTTGAGCTTGCGGGCGACATCGGCGGACACCTGGACGCCGTCGAACTGCTTGGCCTGCTTGGCCAGGCGTACGGCTTCATCGCCGGAGCGCTGGCTGGCGGCGGCGGACAACGCCTCGGTATCGTCGGTGATGAAATTTTCCTGGACCCAGGCAGCGCGCGCGGCCTCGACGCCGAGGTCGTTCAGCTTTACTTCCGCGGCGTCGGTGAACTTCTTGGCATCGTCGGCGGAGGGTTTGGATTGGCTGCAGCCGGCCAGGACCAGCAGAGCGGCCGGGACAATGGCTCGCAGGATTAGCGTTCGCATAAACGCCATCATATCCTGCTCCGGTATGCTGGTTTCTTGCTCCGCTCCAAGCGTGGGATCAGGATCATTGCCGCGACCTTGATTCTGGCGCCGTTCCTCGTGGCGCTGTGGGCTTTCGGGATCGAGCCCGGGATGCTGGTGGTCCGCCATCCGCGCCTGGAGCTGCCGGGGTGGCCGTCGGAGATGCGGATCGCGGTGCTGAGCGATCTGCACATTGGCTCGCCGCACGTGGGGCTGGACAAGCTGCAGCGCATCGTCGAGAGGACCAATGCGGAGAACCCTGCCCTGGTGGTGCTGCTGGGCGATTTCGTGATCGGGGGACCAGGAGGCCGTCACGATGCCAACTTTGTGGAGCCAGAGAAGACCGCGGAAGAGCTGAAAAAGCTGCGTGCGCCGCTGGGTGTGTTCGCAGTGCTGGGCAATCACGACTGGTGGTATGACGGCGAGCGCGTGGGACGCGCGCTCACCAGCGCAGGGATTCCGGTGCTGGAGAACCGGGCCGTGCACGTGGGACCGATCTGGCTGGGCGGCATCGCGGACCTGTGGACGCGCGAGCCGGATGTGGCCGCGACGCTGCGGCAAGTGACCAGCGATGACCCTGTTGTCCTGATCACCCACAATCCGGACATCTTTCCGGATGTGCCGCCGCGCGTGAGCCTGACGCTGGCGGCGCATACCCACGGCGGCCAGGTGAATTTGCCCGTGATCGGCAGAGTGGTCACGACGTCGAAGCTCGGCTATGTGGCCGGCGAGTACGCGGAGCGGGGCCGCCACCTGTTCGTGACCACCGGCATCGGCACCAGCATTATGCCGGTGCGTTTCGGGGTGCCCCCGGAGATCGTCATTTTGACGCTAAGCAGCAGCCGCTAGACGCAAGTCGGCGCGCGAACGTGTAGATGAACGTTCGCGCGCCGCTAGAAATCGAACGGGTGCTATTTAATCTGGAAACCGGCGTCGCCCTTGGCCCGGTGCGCCATATGGCAGCCGGCGCAGGTTCCGCCGACCACGGTCAGCGCGGCGTTGGCAGCATCAAAGTCGCCGGCAGCAGCCGCTTTGGCAACATCCGCGGAAGCGGTGCGAGCTTGCTTCGCGAAGCCAGTGGCATCCGCTGCGCCCTTTTTCGCCCAGTAGTCCTCGATCTGCTTGAACGACGACTCCATGATTTTGGCGTCGGCCGCGGTGCCGGGGCCGTCCTTGGCCGCAATACCCTTGGCGACCTTGCCCTTCGCGCCAACGGCTGACTTCATAAAGCCTTGGTAATCAGCATCACTCTGCGCCAGCAGAACAAAGAACATTACAGTAGCGGTGAACGCCACCAGAAGTTTAATCAGTTTCATGAACGGCCTCCCAAAGGATTTACATCATACCGAATTCGGGGTCCCAATGTCGAGCGGCGCCTTGACTCGGGTGAGGAAAGCGCCTATACCTGCTAGAGGATCAATTTACCCACCCATGCGTTACAAGAACATCGCTATATTCTTCGTCCTGCTGGCCGCGGCGGCCGCCGGCCAGAAATCGCCGCAGCCGATGCGGATGTATGTGTTCGATTGCGCCACCCTTAACGATCGCGACCCGGCCGGCTACGGCCTGACGCGGCAGCAGGTGGAGTCGGTGAACATGTCCGATCCGTGCTTCCTGATCGTTCATCCGCGCGGGACGCTGCTGTGGGAGACCGGACTGAACGACGCCGTCTACCATCGTCCCGGGGGCGGCGGCGCGAAGCACGATACGGTCGCCAAGTCGCTCAAGAGCCAGCTGGCGGCGGTCGGATATCAGCCCAAGGACATTACGTACCTGGCGATCTCCCACCTGCACGGCGATCATTCCGGAAACGCCAACGATTATGCGGGATCCACCTGGATCGCCCAGAAAGCGGAACAAGCTTACATGTTCAGCGCGGGGCTGCCCGCGAACATTCATCCGGAGGAGTACGCCGCGCTGAAGAACAGCAAGACCGAGCTGATCGAAGGCGATCACGACGTTTTCGGAGACGGGTCGGTGACGCTGATCCTGACGCCGGGGCACACTCCCGGGCATCAGAGCCTGTTGGTGCGGCTGCCCAAGACGGGGCCGGTGGTGCTGTCCGGCGACCTGTTCCATTTCCCGGGCGAGCGAACTTTTCATACAGTACCGGTGAACGACAAGCCGGAGACGGTGGCGTCGCGGGCCAAGATCGAGGCGCTGATCAAGAAGACGGGAGCGCAACTGTGGATCCAACACGATTTCGTGGCCAACGCCAAGCTCAAGAAGGCTCCGGCATTTTATGAATAGAGCACTGCTGCTTTTCGGACTGCTGGGACTGCCGGCGGTCGCGCAGGATTATCGCAAGCCTCCCTCGGCGGATTGGCCGCTGGTGGGCGGCGACTGGGGGAACACACGGTATTCGACGCTGGCGCGGATCACGCCGGCCAACGTGAAGACGCTGAAGGGTGCGTGGATGGCTCGCCTGCAATCGGGATTCGGCCCGGGATTCTCGCAGCAAGGCACGCCGGTGGTGAAAGACGGCGTGATGTATGTGACCACGGGCGAGCAGGAGATCTTCGCGCTGGATGCCAAGACCGGCAACCTGATCTGGGAATATCGGACTCCCACCGATCCCAAGACCGGAGATAACAAGGCCAAGCGCGGTGTCGCGCTGGGCGAAGGGATGGTCTTCGGCGTCGAATCCGACATCCGCCAGCCCGCACCCAAGCAGGGGCGAGCCGAGCCGTTGACCCGTTTGTTCGCGCTGGATCAAAAGACCGGCAAGACGCTATGGAAAGTGGAGCTGGGGCAGGACGTCCCGAAAGAATTGCGGCAGTACGTCGCGATCCCGCCGTTGTATTACAAGGGCCTGGTGTACATGAGCATCTCGGGCGGCGACGGCGGATTGCGCGGGCGTCTGACGGCCCATGATGCGAAAACCGGCAAGGAAGTGTGGCGCTGGTGGGCGGTGCCGGGTCCGGGCGAATTCGGGCACGATACGTGGGAAGGCGATTCCTGGAAGACCGGCGGCGGAGCCATGTGGGTACAGCCTGCTCTGGATGCGGATCTGGGATTGCTTTACGTGAACACCGGGAACCCATGGCCGGATTACAACGGATCGACCCGCGGCGGCGACAATCTGTTCACCGATTCGGTGGTGGCGCTGGACGCGATGACGGGCAAGTATCGCTGGCACTATCAGAGCGTCCATCACGATCTGTGGGATTTCGACATGCCCACGCCGCTGATTCTGTTCGATCAGGTTTATGAAGGCCAGACGCGCAAGGCCCTGGCCGCGCA
>DATIRX010000285.1:0-13229 GCA_035469225.1 Bryobacteraceae bacterium | reverse complement strand
TGAGGGCAAGACTGACCTGTCGGTGAAGCTGGTTAGAATCTCCAAGGGACGACTCTCGCTCAATAACGGGATCAAGTCCAAGCCGCGAACGCTCCAGAACGTCAACATCGAAATGAAGGATTTCTCTCCGGAATCCTCCTTCCCGTTTTCGCTCGATGCCGAAGTTGCCGGCGGCGGAACCATTCGGCTGGCAGGCAAGGCCGGGCCGATCCGGCAGGCGAAAGTCATCGACACGCCCTTCGATGCCAGCCTGACAATCGCCCGCCTGGATCTGGCCGGGTCGGGGTTTGCGCAGCCTTCTTCCGGAGTGGCAGGGTTAGTGAGCATTGATGGGAGCGCGGCTTCGAACGGCAAGGCGGTGAACATCAAGGGCAAAATGAAGGCCGAAAATCTGAAGCTGGCCAAGGGCGGCACGCCGGCCAAGCGTGCGGTGGAAGTCGAACTGGTTCTGGCGCACGATCTGGCCAAGAGCGGAGGAACGCTGGAGCGGTCCGCGATCCACATCGGCGCGGCGCAGGCCAGCGTGAGCGGAACGTATCGCCTGAACGAAGAATCGCCGGTGATCAATCTGAAACTGGCGGGGCCGAAGATGGACCTGACTGAGCTCGCCACAATCCTTCCAGCGCTGGATGTGGTGCTGCCCGCGGGATCCACGCTCACCCGGGGAACGCTGGGCGTCGATTTGACGTCACAGGGACCGGTGGATGCATTGGTGACCACCGGCTCAATTCAAGCCAACGATGTTCGCCTGGACAACTTCGACCTGGGATCAAAATTCAAGACCTTCCAGCAACTGTCCGGTATTCAGGGCGACCCGCGCACCACCATCCAGAGCTTGAGCGCGAACGTCACGGTATCGCCCCAAGGCACCGGGGTTCGCGATCTGAAGTTAGTGGCGCCGGCCGTCGGAGAACTCGCCGGCGCCGGGACCATCAGCCCGCAGCACGCTTTAAATTTCCAGATGCGCGCCACCATACGGTCATCGAGCAATGTTCTGACGGCGCTGGGACAGAAGGGCGACGTAGCCATTCCTTTCACGGTCACGGGCACATCGTCGGATCCTTCGATCAGGCCGGACGTCAAGGGGGCGGCCAAGGAAACGCTCCAGCAGTACACCAAAGATCCTTCCAAAGCGATCGACGCCGCGAAAGGGATCATGGACCTGTTCAACCGGAAGAAGCAGCAATAATTGGCCGCTGGTTGCTCTCGCGGTTCGGAAGCTCCACTCACGGCTAACATAGATCATGGAGTTTCTCTTCTCGGCCGAATCCTGGGCCGCACTGCTGACCCTGACGCTGCTGGAGATCGTCCTCGGCATCGACAACATCGTCTTCATCAGCATTCTGGCCGGCAAGCTTCCTGAGCATCAAAGGCGGCGCGCGCGGACGCTGGGACTGGCGCTGGCGATGGGGACGCGGATTCTGCTGCTGCTCTCCCTGACCTGGATCATGCGGCTGACGCGGCCGTTCTTCACCATCGGACCGCAGGAAATCTCCGGCCGCGATCTCATCCTGCTGATCGGCGGACTGTTCCTTCTATGGAAGAGCACGCACGAAATCCATGAGCGGCTGGAAGGCGCGGTCGAGGCCGCCCGCAAGTCCGGGCGCAGGGCCAATACGATGGCGTCGGTGCTGGTTCAGATCGCGCTGCTGGATATTATTTTCTCGCTGGATTCCGTGATCACCGCTGTGGGCATGGCCAACCAGGTCGGCGTCATGGTGGCAGCCATCGTGATCGCCGTGGGCATCATGATGTGGGCGTCCCGCCCGTTGGGCGATTTCGTGGAACGTCATCCCACCATCAAGATGCTGGCATTGAGTTTCCTGCTGCTGATCGGCATGGCGCTGGTGGCGGAAGGATTCCACCAGCACATCCCCAAGGGCTACATCTATTTCGCGATGGGCTTCTCGGTGTTCGTGGAGATGCTGAATCTGCGGGCACGCGGCAAGACACAACCGGTGCACCTCCATCCGTCTGAAT
Organism: Bryobacteraceae bacterium; assembly: GCA_035469225.1. Lineage (GTDB taxonomy): Bacteria > Acidobacteriota > Terriglobia > Bryobacterales > Bryobacteraceae > Palsa-187. The sequence goes on along the minus strand of DATIRX010000285.1, from coordinate 11,249 downwards.
GGAAACCTCCGCAGAAGTGACGGGATGGGCATCGCCTCCGATTTCGTGTTGATCATCGTCGCCGGCCTGGTGGGCGGACTGCTGGCGCGCCTGCTGCGCCTGCCGCTGCTGGTGGGATACGTCGCGGCGGGCGTGATGGTGGGGCCGTACACGGCCGGACCCACGGTGGTGCAGATCCACGACATTGAACTGCTGGCGGAAATCGGGGTCGCGCTGCTGCTGTTTTCTCTGGGCCTGGAAATTTCCTTCCGCGATCTGCAGCCGGTTCGCCGGTTCGCATTGATCGGCGGCCCGATCCAGATCGCATTGACGGCATCCGGAGGGACGCTGGCCGGCATCCATCTGCTGGGACTTCCCCTTACCGACTCGATCTGGCTGGGCGCGATGATCTCGCTTTCGAGCACCATGGTGGTGCTCAAGACCATGTCGGCGGCGGGTGCGATGTCCACGCTCGCGAGTCGCGCGATGATCGGACTGCTGGTGGTGCAGGACCTGGCGGTAATTCCGATGCTGATCATCCTGCCGCAGCTAGCCAACTTAAGCAGCGCCTTGCCGCAAGTGCTGCGGGCGGCCGGGATTGCGGTGGTGGTCCTGGCCGCGATGGTTGCGCTGGGGAAGTGGCTGCTGCCAATGCTGCTCAAGGGAGTGCTGGCGTTAGGGTCACGGGAGCTGTTCCTGGTTACCGTGGTGGCAGCCGGAGTGGGAGTAGGATACGCAGCGCAGGTGGCCGGGCTCTCCTTCGCATTGGGCGCATTCGTCGCCGGCATCGTGTTGAGTGAGTCCGAATTCAGCCATCAGGCGCTCAGCGATGTGGTCCCGCTGCGAGACATCTTTGGGCTGCTGTTCTTCGTCACGGTGGGGATGCTATTGGACCCCCGATTCGTGTGGGAACACGCGCGCGCGGTAACTCAGGTAACAGTTCTTATTATCGTAGGTAAGTCGTTGTGCATAGGACTGTTGGCGAGGGCCTTCGGCTACCGAAATATGGCTCCGTGGATCGTGGGCCTGGGCCTCTCACAAATTGGCGAATTCAGCTTTGTGCTGGCTCGCAGCGGCTTTCGCGCGAAACTTCTTTCTGAGACCGCTTACAGCCTGGCGCTCACATGCACCATTCTGACGATGGCTCTTTCCCCACTGGTATCGGCTATGGCGATTCCGCTGGGCCGAGTGTGGCAAAAGCGCCGCGCGTTATACTCTGGATCGTGAAGCGCAGCATTGTCTCGGTTCCGGTTCAGCGCGCCGGGGCGCAAGCGAACGGCCGGAACGCCTCCGACCAGGATCTGCTGGCGGTGGAAGAACCGCTGCAAATCCGGCTGAACGATCGCGATCTGGCGATCACCATGCGCACGCCTGGCAACGACGAGGAGCTGGCCACCGGTTTTTTGTTCACCGAAGGCATTCTGACGGGCCGGGATGCGATCGCGTCGATGACGCCTGGAGAAAACTCGATCACGATCGTGCTGGCCGGCGAAGCCGCTGTTGATTTGAGCGCCCAGACGCGGCATTTCTACCTGACATCCAGCTGCGGGGTATGCGGGAAAGCGTCGGTAAACGCACTGGTGGCGGCTGGATGCACTTCCCCGCCCGCGGATCGGCCTCGGGTCGATGCGGAGGTGATTCTCAAGCTGCCCGAGACGCTACGCGCCACGCAACCGGTGTTCGATCGCACCGGCGGACTGCACGCGGCGGCACTGTTTGACGCGCATGGCAATCTTCAGCTGGTTCGAGAAGACGTGGGCCGGCATAACGCCGTGGACAAGCTGGTGGGCCGCTCGGTGCTGGACGGGCGTGTACCGCTGAACGACTCGATCCTGCTGGTGAGCGGGCGCGCGAGCTTTGAACTGGTGCAGAAAGCGCTGATGGCGGGAATCAGCGTGCTGGCCGCGGTGGGCGCGCCATCCAGCCTGGCGGTGGAGACGGCCATGCGCTTCAGCATGACCCTGGCCGGCTTCGTGCGGGACGGCCGATTCAATATTTATTCGGGCGCGGCTCGTATTTACGGCACGAAGTAAGAAGCCGTATTCGGCGCAGAAGTGCTACAGTCATTTTTCTGCAACCGCTTACGATCATTCACGTGGACACCGCGGAAAGCTGGCGCGGCGGGCAGGAATCTCTGCTGAAGCTCGCGCAAGGGCTGCGGGCACGAGGACTCCGCCAAACCATCTTCTGCCCCCCTTCGAGCGCGCTGGCGGAACGCGCACGCGCCGAAGGCTTCCCCACCGAAAAACTCGGGATGCGCAGCGCCGACATCGTCCACGCCCATAGCGGCCGGGCGCAAAACATCGCCTTCCGGGAAACGCTGTGGGCTCCCGTGCGCCGCGTGGTGACGCGGCATGTAGCCTTCGAGCCGAAACACCCCTGGGTGCATCGCCTGAAATACACGTGGACGTGCCACGGAATCATTGCGGTCTCCGAGGCCGTTCGGCGGGCGCTCATCGAAACCGGAATTCCGGCAGAAAAGATCGAGACCATCCATACGGGTATCGAGGTACCGGATCCCGCGCCGCGGTCCGGGCGGACCCAGAGCGATTTCGTGATCGGTCACATGGGGGCGTTTACGGCGGAGAAGGGACAGGACGTGGCGGTGGCCGCGGCGGCGCTGCTGCAATCGTCCCTGCCGCGCGCGCGGATGGTGCTCGCGGGGGAAGGTCCCATGCTTGAGAACGTCCGGGGAATGGCCCCCAAGAACGTCACCTTCCCCGGTTTCCTATCCGACCGCCCGGCATTTCTCGCGTCATTGGATGTATTCATCATGCCGTCGCGATCGGAGGCCTGGGGGCTGGCCGCGCTGGAAGCCATGGCGCATGGAGTGCCCGTGATTGCCAGCGACACCGGAGGTCTGCCGGAACTGGTCGAAGACGGAAACGGCGGCTGGCTGGTCCGTCCCGGTGATCCCGGGGCGCTGGCCCGGGCGATCACCTACGCCGCTGCGAACCCGGAGCGTCTGGAGGAACAGCGTCGAAAAGCATGGGAGCGGGCGCGGTTGTTTTCGGTAGAGCGGATGGTGGAGCAGACAGAGGCGTTTTATCGAAGGCTGTTGGAGGGACTCTGAGCCTAGCGGTACTTCAGCGCGTCGTCGATCAGCTTGCCTGCGGTGGCCTCGGCGTCCATCTGGTAGGCGCCCTTCGCATAGGCCCGCGCGATCTGCTCGATCCGTTCCTGCCGCTCGGGCGAATCCGCAGCCAGCGATCGCAGACTGCGTACCAGCTCGGAGAGATGCACGTCGTCGCCCGCGCCAGAGGGGGCCGAGGAGGTCTGCTTCCGCCGGGATGGGTCCTTCAAATCCAACGGCGCAAGGTTGGCGTTTTGGACTCTCATATTTGCCGCCTTCCTGAGACGCCTCCATTATCCCCCATCCGGGAGTCAAAGGGAATCAAAATCCGCATTGTTATACTGAGGCTCGAATGACCCAGACAAGATGGAAGGGGGACTATCTATTTGTCCTCGAGAATCTGGTGCTTAAGGATTTCAGGATCCGATACCGGAACATGAGCCTGGGTATCCTGTGGTCGCTCATCAACCCCCTGGTGATGATGGGGGTGCTGACGTTCATTTTCGGGCATGTCTATGGCAACCAGCAGCCGCCGTACTTCCCCCTGTTCATCCTGTGCGGCCAGATTCCCTATCTCTTTTTCACGGCCGCCTTGCTCAGCGGAACTGTTTCCGTGGTCGTCAATGCTCCGCTGGTGAAACGTGTGCCTCTGCCGCGCGAGATCATACCGGTGGCGGCGGTTCTTTCCAATTGCGTTCACCTGGCGATCCAGGTGGCGCTCATGCTGGCGCTGACGTTTTACTACCATTTAGAGCCGAGCTGGTTTTGGTTGTGGCTGCTTCCCTTGTGGATGCTGTATATCGCCTTCGTGTGCGGTGTTTCGCTGCTATCGAGCGCCGTCAGCGTATTCATCCGGGACACGCAGTACGTGGTGGAATCCTTCAACGTGGTCCTGTTCTGGCTGGTGCCGATTTTCTATTCCTGGGAGGCGATTCCACAAAAGTACGCCGCGATTTATCGGGTGAATCCTGTGGCGGCGCTGGCGCTGGCCATGCGCAACATCCTGATCGACCGGCAATCTCCGCCCCAAACGCTCATTGTGAACATGGTGATCGCGGCGGCAGTGGCGCTCGCCTTGGGGTTGATCGTCTTCGGCAGGCTGAAGCGGCGCTTCTACGAATACATCTAGGCCTTTTCGATTTCGTCGGCCCAGGGAAGCGCTTCGCAATAGGCCGCGCCGATAAGATCCGCGGGCACACCCAGGCGGCCGGCCAGACACTCAACCTCGTCCCAAGCCCCCGATTCATAAGAGCGGACCAGCCGGTAGATAGTGTTGAGGATGTTGTCTTCGGAAGCCTGCCCGCGGAGCACCGAATCGAGCTCCGGCGCCAAACCCACTTCGTTCAGCACCTCCTCCAGCGGACGATCCAGCAGCGCATCGAGCAAGGAGAACAGGCCCAGCAGGAAAGCCTGCTCTTCCACGCCTCGCCCGCTGGCCTGGGCCAAAAGCTCGCAGAAGCGGGCCCGCACCAGGGACCTCCGTATCAGCTCGCCCGGCTTATCCGCAGCGATGGTGGGCAGCGCCGCGATGGAGACCCATTTGCGGATACCGTACTCGCCCAGCACGACCAGCGCCCGGCGAATGGAGTGAATCTTGGACTCGCGTCCGAAACGGGCGGAGTTGGCATAGCGCAGCAGCTTGTAGGAGAAGGACAGATCTTCCGAGATCATCGCGGTAATGCGGGTGAAATCGAGCTCGGGGCGATGCACTTCCTGAATTAGCCGCAAGCAGTGCAGTTTGATGGCTGGGATCTGCCGGCCCTGCAGCACCACGGGGCATGAGAAAAAGTTGCCCTGGAAGTAATCGTATCCGCTGCGCAGAGCCCAGCGGAAATCTCCATCCGTCTCCACCTTTTCCGAGAGCATGCGGATGCCGCGCCCGTGGAATTCCCGCAGCATGACCTCCTGCTGCTCCCTGGGCGTGCACATTTCCACCTTGATGAGGTTGGCCAGTTCGATCAGCGGCTCCATCTGCGGAGACGGCTGGAAATCATCCAGGGCAATGCGATAACCCTGCTGCCGCATCCGCTGCACCGCCGCCACCACCTCCGCATCCGGCTCGATATCCTCGGTCAGCTCGATGACCGTGGTCTTGTGAGGAAGACTGGTGTACAGGTCCTGTAAAAGCATCTCCCGGCCAAAATTGATGCAGGCGTGTTTTCCGCGCAGCAGCTTATCGAAGCCGATGGACAACATCCCGTTGGAGATCACCTGGCGGGTAGCAGAAGTAGCTTCGGTCCCGTCATAGCAGGTCTGCTTTGCGGCCGACCGGAACAGGAGCTCATAGCCCCAGACCTTGCGGTTGCGGTCGAAAATGGGCTGGCGGGCGACGAACACTTCCACGCGTGCTTATCGATAACCTCGGCGCGGATTCGAGCCTATTTTGGCGATGCCCGCTGGTTTTTTACCACCACCGGAGTCCCTTCAAAGCCGAATTTCTTCCGAATCTGGTTGGCCAGAAACCGCTCGGCGGAAAAATGCAGGCGGCCACCATGCTTGTCGGTGAACACGATGAAGGTGGGGGGCCGGATGGACGCCTGGGTCAGGTAGCGAATCCCGGGCCGGTGCTCCCACTTGAGATGTTCCACAAAACGGTTCAGCTCGCCCGTGCCGATGCGATGGGAGGCCGCCTCATAGCCCTTGTGGATCAGGGAAAAGAGCGCCTGGGTGCCCTTCCCGGAGAGAGCCGAGACGAACAAAACCGGTGCGTAGTCCAGGAACTTCAGCCGCTCGGCGATCTGGTCCAGGAATTTCTTCTTGTTGCGCTCCCCGGCCGCGTCCCATTTGTTCACGCACAGGATCAACGCGCGGCCTTCCTCATGGGCGTAACCGGCGATGGTTGCGTCCAGGGCCAGCACGCCTTCGGTGGCGTCCAGCACCAGCACGGCGACATGGGACATGCGCAGATGGCGGCGGGCCATCACCACGCTCATTTTTTCGGCCATGAGATGGGTCTTGCCCTTGCGCCGGATTCCGGCCGTATCGACGAACACATAATCGATGCCGTCGCGGGTTACGGTTTCATCCACCGCATCGCGCGTGGTACCGGCTACGGGCGAAACGATGGAGCGGTTGGAGCCCGCCAGCGCATTCAGCAGCGTGGATTTGCCGACATTAGGCCGCCCGATGATGGCGACCTTGATCTGCCGGGGCGCAGCATCCGGCTCGGGACCGGACTCCGGAAACGCCGCCGTGACGTGGGCCAGCAGCTCATCGATCCCCAGCTGGTGCTCGGCCGAAACGGGAAAAAGGTGCTCGAAGCCCAGTTCATGAAACTCATGGGCCAGTCCGCTGCGCGCCGGACTGTCGATCTTGTTGACGGCCAGCGCGACGGGCTTCCCCAGGCGGCGGAGCATCTTCGCCAAATCGCGGTCGGCGCTGGTCAGCTCGCTGCGGCCATCGATCAGAAAGATGACCTGATCGGCGGTCTTGAGCGCAAAGCTGGCCTGACGCAGGATCTCGCTGGGGATCAGTTCGTCGTCATCGGGGATGATGCCGCCGGTATCGATCAGCTCAAATCGCCGGCCGCGGTAGTCTCCCAGCCCGTAGATGCGGTCGCGCGTAATACCGGGCTCGTCGCCCACAATCGAGCGGCGCGATCGCAGGATGGCATTGAACAGAGTCGACTTGCCGACGTTGGGACGGCCGACGATTACAACCGAGGGGAGAGTAGGCACGGATACTACAATGATCGCGCACCTGACCGCTGGATAGCTCTCGCGGCCCGGAAAAAGCGCTGAAAAGGGCATTTTAGGTGGTTTAGCCGCTTCGTGCGATCATAGGAGTTCCCCCCCATGAGTTTGAATACCTCCATCCGTAATGTAGCCATTATTGCCCACGTGGACCATGGCAAGACCACGTTAGTGGACGCCATGCTCCGCCAGAGCGGCATTTTCCGAGAAAACGAGCAGGTGGCGGAACGCGCCATGGACTCCAACGAGCTGGAGCGGGAGCGCGGCATTACGATTCTGGCCAAGGCCACCGGGCTGCGCTATCACGACGTCAAGATCAATATTGTCGATACGCCCGGCCACAGCGATTTTGGCGGAGAAGTGGAGCGCGCGCTGAAGATGGTCGACGGCGTGATGCTGCTGGTGGACGCCAGCGAAGGCCCGCTGCCGCAGACCCGCTATGTCCTGATGAAGGCGCTGGAGGCGCGGCTGCCTCCCATCATCGTGATCAACAAGATCGACCGGCCGGACGCGCGCATCCAGGAAGTCCTGAACGAGGTCTATGACCTGTTCATCGATCTGGATGCGGCCGAGGACCAGCTGGATTTCCCGGTTATCTACACCAACGCGAAGCTAGGAATCGCAAAACTGGATCCGGACGAGCAGCTCCCCGCGGGCCAGACCGGCAATCTGCGGCAGCTGTTCGACGCGATTCTGAAACATATTCCCCCGCCCACGGGCGACCCCGACAACATCCTGCAGCTGCTGGTGGCCAACCTGGACTACAGCGATTACCTCGGGCGCCTGGCCATCGGCCGCATGTTCAATGGAACGCTGCATCTGGGCGATGAAGTATCGATCGCCAAGCTGGACGGCTCCTTCCAAAAGACCAAGATCACCAAGCTGTATTCGTTCGAAGGCCTGAAGCGCGTGGACGAGACGGTGGGCCGGCCGGGAGACATTCTGGCCATCGCGGGCGTGGAGGGGATCACCATCGGCGAAACCATCACGCACGCCGATACCCCTGCGCCGCTGCCGCACATCCCCATCGATGAACCCACCATCGCGATGACCTTCACCATCAATACGTCGCCCTTCTCGGGCCGCGAGGGAACCTACGTCACCTCGCGCAATCTGCGCGACCGGCTGGATAAAGAGCTGCTCACCAACGTTTCCATCCGCGTGGAAGAAGCCGGCGGGCCGGATTCCTTCAAAGTGATGGGCCGGGGCGAGCTGCAGCTGGCCATCCTGATCGAGATGATGCGGCGCGAGGGCTTTGAGCTGGCGGTGGGCAAGCCGGAAATCCTGACCAAGACCATCGACGGAAAACTGCACGAGCCCGAGGAGCTGCTGGTCATCGACTGCCCGGAGAACTGCACCGGCGTGGTGATGGAAAAGATGGGCACCCGCAAGGGCAAGATGCAGAAAATGATCAATCACGGATCCGGACGCGTGCGCCTGGAATTCCTGGTGCCGTCCCGCGGCCTGATCGGGCTGCGCAGTGAAATGATGACGGACACCAAGGGCACCGCGATCATGAACTCGCTGTTCAACGGCTACATCGAGTGGCAAGGCGATATTCCCTCGCGCCCCACCGGATCCCTGGTAGCCGACCGCGCCGGCAAGACCACCGGGTTCGCCATCTTCAATTTGCAGGAACGCGGGGATATGTTTGTTACGCCGGCGACGGAAGTCTACGAAGGCATGATTGTGGGCGAAAACGCGCGCGACAAGGACCTGAACGTGAACATCGTCAAAGAGAAGAAGCTCACCAACATGCGCGCTTCTTCGGCCGATGAAGCCATCCGCCTGGTGCCGCCGCGGCTGCTGAACCTGGAGCAGGCCATCGAGTTCATCCGCGACGACGAACTGGTGGAAGTGACCCCGACTTCCATCCGGCTGCGCAAAAAAGTGCTCCGGGCAAATCAACGTTAGAGTATTTTGTTTTATCTAAAAGTCCTTTAATATAAATAGCTTAAGCGCTATTATCGAGATCGCGGCGCTTTGCAAAACGGCCGGCGCAGTGCGATACTAAACGACAATAACGATGACCCTTGTGAGTGAGGCAACCGCCCGGTTTCACAAACTCATCGAGAGCGAACCCTACATCGATCTGGCATGGGCCCATGCGCTGCAAGAGCGCATCAAGTCCGAAAAACTGGACGGAAGGCCTGTGTCGCCGGTGCTGCGTCCGCACTTGATCACGCAGAAGGACTATGCCGCGCTGGTGCGCGCGTCCGAGACGCTGCTTTCGGCCATCGCGCGCGTGGAAAAACTGGCTCTCGAAACACCGGCTCTGCTGGGGCGAATGCAGCTGCTGCCGGCCGAAAAAATGCTGGCGACCGTGGATCCGGGTTACTCCACCGTCGGCATCACGGCCTTGCTGGACGCCGCGGTCCACGATGGCTCGATCCGGATCACCAGCTTCAGCGCGGAGGCTCCCGCGGGCGTTCTTTACGGAGACGCGCTGGCGGATTTGTATTTCGAAGCGCCGCCGGTCAAACAATTCCGCAAGAAATACAAACTCCAGAAACTGGGAGGCGCCAAACATCTATTGAGCGGCATGCTCAAGGCGTACAAAGAATTCGGCGGAAAGCTCAAAAAGCCTAATATCGCCATTGTCGAATTCCGGCAGCAGTTTGCCGCCGCTTCGAGCGATCACGCTTTACTGGCGGACTTTTTCACGCGCGAAGGATTTCCGACCGAAGTGGTTTCCCCCGAGCACCTGGAGTATCGCAATAACGTGCTCCGGAAGGGTGATTTCACCATCGACATTCTGTATCGCCGCATCAAAGTCCAGGAGTTCCTGGTGCGCTTCGATCTCAACCATCCGCTGGTGCGCGCTTACAAAGAACGCGCGGTGTGCATGGTGAACAGCTTCCGCGCCGATATCGGGTCCAAACGCGTGATCTTCGATCTGCTCACCGACGAAAAGATCACCGCCAAGTTCCCCGTGGCGGAACGCCGCGCCATCAAGGAATTTGTGCCCTGGACGAGATTAGTGCAGGCCGTCCGCACGTCGCACAACGGCCGCATGGTGGACCTGCCCGAGTTCGTCCTGAAGCATCGCAACAAGCTGGTGCTGAAGCCTAACGACGATTCCACGGATTTGCATCCCGTGCGGGGCGCCGAAGTGGACGACATGGCCTGGGAGAAAGCCTTGCGGCAGGCCATGCGGAGTCCCTTCGTGGTGCAGGAGGCCGTGGAGCCCGCCCACGCCGTCTTCCCGCTGATGCAGTACGGCAGCCTGATCATGAAGGACATGGTGGTGCACCTCCATCCGCATGCCTTCCTGGGCAAGGTTCATGGGGCATCCAGCTGGCTGAGTCCGGCCGGCTCCAACGGGTTCTCGACGCTGACAGGCCTCGCGCCCACTTTCCTGCTCGAAGGAAAGTAGCTACTCGGCCTTCTCCACGGTTACTTTCGCCCGCAGATTCGCCACCCCGGCCGTGGACCGCTGATCGGTCACCGTCACCGCGATGGCGTCGTCCAGCCAGTCGTGCACCGTTCCATCGGGGTCGTGGGAGGCCAGTGTGAGCGTGTACGCTCGCGGGCACAGGTCGCAGAGAAACGAAAAGACCACCGTCACCGAATCGCCCACCGCGCGCGGACCGAGCTTGATCCCTTCCAGCTCCGTGTTGGTCCCGTACACTTCAAAACCCACCTGGGTGCGAATCAACAATCCCAGCACGGGATTGTCGACGGCCGCGTTATAGCGCACGGTAGCTCGCACCACGGCCATATCGCCGCTCTTCCAGACGATGGTGGGCTTGTTATCCGGACCGAAGGTTTCAATCGATAGCAGTTCCGCGCGGCCGTCGCCGTGACGGAACGCCGGCGCCAGACGGGCGGGAATGGTTTCGCCCCAGGCGCGCACACGCTCTGCGACATGCCTGCGGTATTTTGCGAGAGTCTCCTTGGGATCGCCTTTGGCCGCGATGCGTCCGCCATCCAGCCACCACACTTCATCGCACAGAAGCTCGAGCAGGCCGTCTTCGTGCGAGGCGAGCAGGATGGTGGCTCCTCCGCGGCGCATCCGGTCAAGACCCGTGAGGGTGCGGGCGCGCACCACGGCGTCCTGCGTGGCCAGCGCGTGATCCAGCGCGATGACCGCGGCCGGAGCCAGGTTCAGACTCTCTCCCAGGGCCACATAGCGGCGCTCCGGACCGGCCAGCACTTCCCCGCTCTGCGGCGGCGCGGAACCCCCGGCAAGTTTCAGCAGCTCGGTGACGCCCGATCCTTTTTCTCCGATCACGCCGATGATGACGCCCGGCGGAGCCACCACGGAGATCCCACTGAGCGGCGCTAAAACCGCATTCCGAAACTCGAGCGACATTAACCATCAGGATACGTTACCGGGCGGGTGGTTCGTCGGCACAAGTGTTGCCGTCCACGGTGTTCAAAGCGCGTGACACGCCCGGTCCGAATCCGACGCAGCGCGCCTTCATCCCGTGGCCGGAAATATGATTTCCGCGGATCACGTTCCCGCGCGTTTCCTCCCGGCGGGCTACGCCCCGGCCGAGATA
>DATIRX010000284.1:0-3051 GCA_035469225.1 Bryobacteraceae bacterium | reverse complement strand
TGTTGATCCCCTGGACCTCGCCGTCGGATACGACCGCCTCGAACTCCTGCAGCTTCAACTGCGCCGCCAGATCGGCGGATGCGGCTACTTTCGGCGGCGGTGCGGCGGTCCCCTCCAGCCACGGTCCGATCCCGTTATACGTCAGCTGGGCGTGGTTCTTCACCACAGCCCGATAAACGCCGGTGGATGAAATCGATCCGTCGGCGGCGACGGTCATCTCCACCACCACGGCCAGCCGGTCCGCAGCCTCGTTTAACGAAGTCAGATCGGTCGAAAGCTCCGCCGGCAGCATGGAGAAGGTCGTAACGCCGGTGTACACCGAAGTGGTTTGTTGGGCCGCGTGCCGATCGATGGGAGAATCGATGGGCACATCGGTATCCACGTCCGCAATCGCGATCAGAAGGCGAATGCCGCCGCTCACGCGCTCGGCGACTTCGGCCTGATCCAGATCGCGCGAGGAATCGTTATCGATGGACGACCACAGCAGCGAGCTGAGATCCCGCACGCCATCGCCCGCGGGAGGCGCTTTATCGGTTTCGAGCGCTGCCACCTGCTGGAGGACGGCAGGAGAAAAATCCGGCTGAAATCCTTCGGCAAGCATTTCCCGATGAGCCGCCGCGCGAAGATCGAACGGGGATGTCATGAATCCAAAATCGTAGCACGCCAGCTACAAAACGAACCCAAGAAATCATTGGTCCGTTTCTAGGTTTAGCATCTGGAGGGGCGGATGAGGAGCGATGAGAGATCCATGTGGCTGAGAGGAATGGAACAAACATTGTCCGGACCTTGGGACCGCGGGATGCACAGCGTTAATCCCGCCAGCCAGGCAGGCTCCGTCGGACAGGCAGGGTTAGTTCTCGTGGACAGAATATTGCGACTGGGGGGTCTTGAGTACAATTTCCACCACGCGCTCATCTTCGTCGATGTCGTACGTTTCGCCGAAGGTCTGGTAGTTCTTGGCGCTGATCTGAATCAGGATCTTGCCCTTGGGGATGGGCGGGATCTTGGCATTGCCTTCCTGCGAGCTCTTCAGTTCCCAGGACAGCCTGGTTTTCTTCAACCCCAGCGCCTTGAGCGACCGGCCGCTGACGAATTTGACGATCACGGAAGCGCGATCCACCGGCTTGCCGCGCTCATTGGTGACGTGAATCTGCAGGCGCGTGAGATCGTCCGCCAGAACCGGGAGAGCTAGCGCCAGCAGAAGAACCAGTTTCCGCATGCCGTAATTATCTCACGCGATATCTCATGCGATGTCGGGGAGCAAAAATCGCGCCGGAGTCCCCGCGGATTCCGTCACCGCCTCGGCCGCCAGGTAGCCGCTGCGGACGGCGCCTTCCATGATCGCCGGCCAACCCGAACGGGTCCAGTCTCCGGCCAGGAACAGATTGCGAATGCTGGTGCGGCTCGGAGGCCGACGGGATTCCATGCCTGGCCTGGGCGAGAGAACCGCGCGGACTTCTTTCACCACGTGAGCCTTTTCCAGTTTCGCGCCGCGGGCTTCGGGAAGAAACTCCTGCAGCTCGCGGATCGCCAACGCGATCACATCCGCACGCGGCATCTCCAGAAGACTGTGCGACGCACTCACCACCAGTTGCACGGCGCGGCCGCCCTGTTTGTTGAAGATCCACTGGATGGTGCGGTCGAGCAAGGTCGCCTGGGGCACGTCGATCACCGGCCGGTCGAACCACAAGTGGATCCCGGTTATGGGAGCGTATTCAAAACCGGAAACGTCCAGGCCGAGCTCCGGCGCCACCTCCGCCACCCGTTCAAAGGGAAGCGCGCAGATGTAATGATCGGACTTCAGCTCCTCGCCGCGCGTCACCACCGAGCGAACTTCCCCCTGCTCGATCACGATCCGCTCCACGGGAGAGCGCAGCCGGAATTCGACGGGCCCGACGTTCTTCCAGGTATCCACGCCGTAGAACGCCGCCAGCGGAACCGCGGGCACGCCCATTTCGTAGGAATCCTTGCGCCCCAGAAATCCCAGCGCGAACACCTGGAATCCGTGCAGGGCGGCGGTGGCGTCCAGCTCCTCGCTGATGGCGCTCACCAGCACCTGCCTCCAGAACCGTTCGATGGCGCGCGGCGGCTGGCGCTGTTCCTTCAGCCAGTCGAGCATGGTGATCCGGTCCAGGTCCGTACGCTGTTTGTATTGCCGCTGGATCGCGAGCATCCCGCGCATGACCGCCAGCTTCTCGGACAGGCTCAGAAACTTCAGGCTCAGGAAGGATTCGGCGAAGTGCGCCGGCGCGGGCAACATTCCCGCCTTCAGCACGCTGCGGCGCCCGCCCGGCTCGATAAAGATGAACTCCTTATAGAACCGGATCTGGTCCTGGACCCCCAGGCGGCGGTAAAAGTCCAGCAGATTGACGCAGCAGCGCAGCAGGATGTGCTGGCAATTATCGATGGTCTCGGCGTCTTCGCCAGTGCCGATTTCGTAGGAAGTCGCCCGGCCGCCCAGGAATCTGCGCGCTTCCAGGACGCGCACGGAATGGCCCGCGCCCGCCAGCGCGGCAGCGGATGACAACCCCGCGAGTCCTCCGCCGATGACGATTACGTCCGCCATGCGGAAGGGGGTCGTATCAACGTGGGACTACCCAACGCTGGACTTAGGCGGAGACAGGCACGCGGCCGCGACGTCCGCCGCCGGAATCGCGCCCGATCAGATCCAGCACGACCAGCGCGACCAAAATGATAAAGAACACGTCTTGCAAATCCATAGTAAGAAATTACAGTATCGCCCATGACCTGGCAAACCAACAAGTTCTATAAGACCTAGTACTCGACCGCATCTTTACCGAGATCCCAGGCTGGCGGGAGCGTGCCCCAGGGTATGAACCACGTTTTCGATCAACCGCAGCCCGCAATCGCCTTCCAGGGTCAGAATCGATTCGGGATGAAACTGCACGGCTTCCATCGGTAATTCCCGGTGACGGACGCCCATGATGACACCATCTTCGCTCTCGGCGGTGACTTCCAGGCAGGCGGGCAACCGGTCACGGATCGCGAATAGGGAATGGTACCTTCCCACTCGAAATGTGGGGGGTAAAC
>DATIRX010000283.1:0-9525 GCA_035469225.1 Bryobacteraceae bacterium | reverse complement strand
GTGTTTGCAGTGCCCGCCGCGAACGATGCAGCGACACCGCCACTGTGACCGACGAGACGCCCAAGGCCCGAGCAATCTCCGAATTGCACAGCCCCTCAAAGAACCGCAGCGTGAAAATTTCGGCCGCTCGCGGCGGCAGCCCGGCCACAGCGCGCCTGATAAGGTTCCGCAGGTCGCTTTCGTCAGGTTGTGATCCGGATGCCGGCAGGCGCTCCAGATCCACCGCAGCCGGCTGCCGCCTCGCCCGCACTAAGTCGAGCGCTGCGTGCACCGCGGATCGGCGCAGGTAGTTTTCCGGCAGCTCGATCACCGCGGCAGCTTCATCCCGTCCGGCGATCCTTAGAAAAACGGTCTGCAGGACGTCTTCGGCATCCGCGGCATTGCCGGTAATCCGGTAGGCGGTCCGGAAGACCATGGAATGGTGCTCCCGGTACATCCCGTCCACGGCATTAGAGATAATAGAAACAGGAACCTCGTGTTTTGTTGCCAGCAGCATCGGCGCTTCCTACCCGGTAAGACAGAAGGCCGAGCTGTTTATTACTACCCCCGTACCACAATATCTAGGGGGCATGCCGCAAGTACTACTAGATTCAGTAGTTCACCCGCTTTACTTTCACTTCGGATGGGTTTAGGATGGTTGCAACCCTCCCCCTTTGAGAATGTCTTTATGTAATGGAAGGGGCCCGCATTGCTCAAGCTTAAGCGCGTAGACATCCACGGTTTCAAGTCCTTCTACGATCGCACGGAGATGAAGTTCCATGGCTCCGGCATCACGGCCATTGTAGGCCCGAACGGCTGCGGCAAATCCAACATCAGCGATGCGATCAGCTGGGTTCTGGGCGAGCAAAGCGCCAAGAGTCTGCGCGGCGCCCGCATGGAGGACGTCATCTTCGCGGGCACCCGGGAGCGCAAGCCGCTGGGGATGTCGCAGGTCACCTTGAGCATGGTGGACCCTCTGGGCCTGCACCTGGTCGAGGGCGGACACACAGTTCATGCGAATGGACAGGGAAACGGGAACGGGAGTGGCAACGGCCATGCGCACCCTGAAGAAATCACGATTACGCGCCGCTTATACAGGTCCGGCGAAAGCGAATACCTGATCAACGGGAAGACCGCCCGGCTGCGCGACATTCAGGACCTGTTCAGCGGCACGGGCCTGGGTCCGGAAAGCTACGCCATCATCGAGCAGGGCCGCATCGGCCAGATTCTTTCCAACAAGCCGGCCGACCGCCGGGCGATTATCGAAGAGGCTGCCGGCATCGGCAAATACAAAACGCGCAAGCGGCTGGCCGAGGCGAAACTGGAAAGCGCCAAGCAGAACCTTTCCCGCGTGTTCGACATTCTGGAGGAAGTAGGGCGCCAGGTGAACTCGCTCAAGCGGCAGGCGTCCAAGGCCCGGCGCTATGAAGAGCTGCGCACCGAAATGCTGGCGTTTCTGCGCCAGGCGGTATCCGGACGATTCCGGATGCTGGAAAGCGAGGCGGCCAGGATGGCTCTCGATTTGAGCCGGGCCCAGGGATCGTTCAACGAGATATCCGCGCAGTTGCAAATCCAGGAAGGGGAACACACCCGTCTTCAGGAATCCTGCTATCGCACCGAAGCCGAGCTGACCTCGGCCCGCGCCAAGGTAGCCGAGCTGAATCTGGAAAGTGAGCGCACCCGCGGCCGTCTGGAGCTGCAGGCCAAGCAGATCGGCGGGATCGATGAGCGGCTGTCCGCCAACGAAACCGAAACGCAGGATCTGGAAACACGGCGGCAGCAGCAGCAGGCCGAGCTCGATATTCACGCGGCCACCATCGCACGCCTGGAGACCGAAAGCGCCGCGCTGCGCGAGCACCTGGAAACCAAAACCACCGAGCGCGATGCGCTTCAGAACGATCTGCGAGAGCGCGAACGCGGCCTCGAAGGCGCCCGCATGCGCGTGCTGCAGTTGCTGGGGGAAGCATCCACGCTGCGCAATCAGGTGGTCCAGATCGATGAGTATCTGGCCGCCATCGAGCGCGATTCGGCCAGAGCACGCAAGGAAGAAGAGCTGGCGTCCGCCGATCTGAGCCGCCTGGATGCGGTGAAGACGGAGCACTCCAGGAAGCTTTCGGCGCAGCAGATGGAGCTGGAATCGCTCGCCGACCGCCGCCGGCGTGTGGAGGAATCTCTGAAGGCCCGCCAGGCCGAAGTGGCCGCAGCGCGCCAGATCCTGGACGAGCTTCGCGCGAATCTTTCGCGGCAGCGGGCACGCCGCGATTCCCTCGAAGAGATTCTGTCGCATCGGGCCTATACCACCGAATCGGTGAAGAGGCTGTTCACGGCCATCGAGCATGGCCAGGTGGCCGGATTCAAACCGGCCGGCGTGCTGGCGGATTTCGTCGAAGTCATCGATCCGGCCTGGGAAAAAGCCTGCGAGACGTTCCTCCACGAGGAACTGGAATACGTGGTGGTGGGCGGCTGGGAGGAGGCCGAGCGCGGCGTGGAGCTGATGCGCGCCGAATCCGACGGGCGGGTCACGTTCCTGGTCCATGACCCCAGTACGCCGCCGCCGGTGCCTGCGTCTCTCTCCGGCGCCGAGATCGCCGGCCGCTTGAGCGATGCTCTGCGCCTCGGCAAATCGTTATCCCTGCCGCGTCTGGGGAAATGCTTCCTGGTTCAGGACCACGCAGCCGCCCGCAATCTGGCCGCCGCGCATCCGGACTATTACTTTCTGCTTCCGGACGGAGTCAGCTATCATGGCCACGCTGTCAGCGGAGGCCGCAAATCCAGCGGAGGACCTCTGGCTCTCAAGCGCGAGCTGCGCGAGCTGGGCTCGCAGGTGGAATCGCGCGAGCGGGAGGCCGACACGCTGACCGGCACACTCGAAGAACTGGAGAAGAGTTCCGCGCAGCTGTCCGAGGAGCTGGAGCACGTCCGCGGGCAGCAGCAGAATCAGGAAAAGGGCGCGCTCGCTCTGGATCATGAGCAGCGCAAGCTGGCCGAGGAATATGCCCGCTCGGGCTCGCGCCTTTCGGTCGCGCGGCTGGAACTCGAGCGGCTTTCCCGGGAAGACGAACGCTCCCGCCAGCAGCGCGAGCAAAGCCAGGCGGCCGTGGCGGAGCGCGAGCAGGAGCGCTTCGACCAGGAAAAGGCCCTGGAGATCGCACGCGGCGAATACGAAGGTTTGCAGGCGCATGCTCACTCGGTAGGCGAGGAGCACGGACGGCTGCGGGCCGAGCTGGCCGGTTTGGAAGAGCGCCTGCGCGCGGAAAAGACCGCAGGCGGAAGAATCGAAGCGCACATTCTGCAAATGGTCGCGCGGCGTGAGGAGCTCGAGCGCGAGCTGGAGCGTATGGGAGTGGAGCGCGCGCGCCTGCTGGCCGATAACATCGAGCTGGATCAAAGAGCAGCGCAACTGTCGAATGAGACCGCTTCGGCGGTCGCCTGGGTCGAGAATCTGGCGGCGGCGGAGACCGCGGGACGCGCGACACTGGCTGCGCTCGAAGAATCGCTGCGGTCTCTGCGAACCGAGGCACAGGCAGCCCAGGAGCGCCGCGCCGCGCTCGAAATCGAGCTGGTTCGCAAGCAGGGCGATCTGCGCTACCTGGACGAGACCAGCCGCCGGGATCTGAACGCGGCGGCGGCCGAGATCGCCGCGCTGGAAGAGACCACGCTGGATGAAACGGGCGTCGCGGAAGTGGAGCAGCGCTGCCAGGAGGTCCGCACGCGCATCGAGGCGCTGGGACCGGTGAATCCGCAGGCGCTCGAAGAATTCCAGGAAGCCCAGCAGCGCTACGATTTCCTGAACACCCAGCGCCAGGATCTGCTCGATTCCATCCGCGATACGGAAAAGGCGATCCAGGAGCTGGACGTGGAATCGCGACGCCGCTTCAAAGAAGCGTTCGACGCGATCAATGAAAACTTTCGCGGGATGTTTCGGACCCTGTTCGGCGGCGGCCAGGGCGAGATGCGCCTGACCGACGAAGCCAACCTGGCCGATAGCGGCATCGATATCATGGCGTCGCCTCCGGGCAAGAAGCTGCAGAACATCGCGCTGCTTTCGGGCGGCGAGAAATCGCTGACCGCGATGGCGCTGCTGATGGCCATCTTCCGCTACACGCCCAGCCCGTTCTGCATCCTGGACGAGGTGGACGCGCCCCTGGATGAGCCCAACATCCAGCGCCTGACGCGCCTGCTCAAAGAGATGTCGACCGAGACGCAGTTCATCGTGATCACGCACGCCAAGCGCACCATGGAAGCAGCCCAGGCGCTCTACGGGGTCACGATGCAGGAACCGGGATTGTCCTCGCTGGTGAGCGTCCGCTTCGATCCGGTAACCCAGGGCTCCGCGCCATCGGCGACTGCGGCGCTGGCGGCAGTTTAGGATTCCCCGCCGTTACCGGCGGGGCCGGTCAGGCCCTCTGAAGTGCATTTTCACGGGGGTTAATCACCAGAGATAGTCTTTGGCTTCGTCCCGGCGCTCGTAGCTATCGAGCACATGGACGACGCGGAGGTGCTTCATCTTTGTCGGCGAAAGCTGGCCGATGGGCACATAGAGAATCTTGCGGTTCAGATGCGCCGCAATCGAGCGAAAGATGGACCGGGGCGGTTTCGGGCCCACGTACACGACAAAGCGCTCGGTGGAATAGTCCAGTCCCGCCATCAGCAGACGCTCGGGTTTGGATTCCGCGAAGTCGTAATCGCTGTCCGACCAGACATCGTACAGGCGCCGCGGCGGCAGGGTCATCAGGAAGCCGCCGTATTCAGCCCGGCCGATTCCCGGACCGACGATGTTGTCGAACGGGTGGGTGGAATAGAAGGCCATGTCGGATTCGTTCTGGTGCTCGCCCAGCCAGGTGGTCAGGTAGGTGTAGCGATCCGCGCGATCTTCGTCGAAGATGACCACGACGGATCCAACCTGTCCGGCCAGACGGTCGGCCTGGCGAACGTAAATCTTGCGCTGATGCCAGTTGCGGATGGTCTCGCGGATGTCGATCCCGTCCAGAATCGAAGTCGTGAAAGGCTCCACGCGCACGCGTTCTTCGGAAAGCAGCGCCTTGGCCTTCTTCTTCAGAAAGCGGCCGTAGTCTTCGATCACCAGATCTTCGGGCGGATACGAGCAGATGGCGTCGCCGGTGGTCTGGCGCGCCCATTCGCCGGGAACGGTTTCCTTCTTGCGCGGCTTGAGCCCCAGGGGCTTCATGCGCTGCTTGGGGCGCGGCAGCCGCCGACGAATGCGCAGCCGCTTGGTGTTCAGCCAGATTTCTCCGGCAGTAAGGCGGACCGTTTCTAGCGTGGAGGTCTCCTGCTGCGCCAGATAGCGGTTGGCCATCTGCCACACTTCCCAGCCATAGTTATCGTCCACCACCGAGCGGGCGGCGACGGCCAGATCGTACGCGTTGGAGACAAGATCGCCGCTGATGTGCGCCAGGTTGCGGGTATAGCGCGCGATCATACGGCGCTGCCAGTGGACCAGCTTCTCCCCGGTCGATTCGGTATATTTCGCGGCAGCTTCGCGCAGAAGGTCTAACTGGACCTTGGGCTTATCCAACCCCGCTTCGCCTTCCAGGTCCAGACGGAAGAACTCGTAGCGTTCCTGCAAATACGGATATTCGATCGTGATTTCGGCCAGGCTTTCGGGATGCGGGTTGAGAAGCTGTGTCTCCGGGCGAAGCAATCGCCGCGAGGGCTGCTCCTGCGGCGTTTCCATCGCGTCCAGCAGCGGATCCAGCAGATTCAGAGACACCACCACAATCATGCGCGCGTCGGGGTCTGCACCTTGGAGTTTCCACGCCATGGCAGCGGCATGCGCCGTCACTTCCTCGGTTCGCGGCTGCGGCCACACGCGGTATTCCTCGATGTAGCGCTGCAATCCGATCCGCTGGACAGCATAGGTGTCGGGGCACTGATCGTGCAGGTGGGGACGATCCTGCGTGTCGGGTTCGAGGAAAATGATCTGGGCGCCGATCTCTTCGGCGGTGCGCAGAGCTTCGGTGAACGGATCGGCCGGTTCCACGGGAACGTACACCGGACGATCGTCGTCGGAGTCTTCTGCGGTGGAAGGGGTACACAGAATCACCGACATTTCCGGAAGGCGGTGCAGAGCGTGGCGGTAGGCAGACTCGAGGAAACCAGGCAGCTCCACCGCGACGATCTGAGGTTTTTCGGCCAGCAACAGCCGGCGCAGCGCGATGGCGAACTCGACGCGTCCCGGAACGACGGGGAAATAGCGCACTCGCCCGCGCTCCAGGCCGCCGAGCTTGATGTCAGTTTCGAGTGACATAGCGCAGAGCCTCTTCACCAAGAGTCTGCACGATGGCGATCCGCATCCAATCCGAGCTGGAGCGCTGGCCCGATCCATTGCCATCCTGCATGCTGGCGAGCTTCATGGCGAAGCGCGCGATATTGATCCCGTCGCGGGCGGTGAAGCGCTCATCCGCGGCATGCGCGCGCTGCAGGAAATCGGTGACGTACGTCAGAATCTGGGAATCGCCGAAGGGAAGATTTTCGCGCAGGATGGCCAGCTCCTCGTCGCGCTCCGGAAAGTCGATCAGGATCTGCGGCTGCAGACGGGAATGGATGTATTCCGGAAGATCGAAGGTGCTGGCGTCGTCGTTCATGGTGGCCACCAGGCGGAACAGCGGATGCGCCTTGATCTTGATGCCGGCCACAATCGATTCGACGTAGCGGCGATTGTCGAGCAGGGGCGCCAGGCTCGCCCAGCTCTTTTCGCTCATGCGATTGCCTTCGTCCAGGATGACGATGCCGCCGCGCAGCATGGCAGTCACCAGCGGCGAGGCGACGTAGCGCAGCCGCGCTTCTCCTTCGATCACCGGGGTCACGATCAGATCCTCGGGGCGGGTGTCCACGGTGGCCTGCATGATGTAGACTTCGCGGCCCAGACGCTTGGCGGCGGCGTAAGCCAGCGTGGTTTTCCCGACGCCCGGCTTCCCCAGGAGCCGGGGGTTCATGGGCAGGTCCTGGGGATCGACCACCAGCCAGGCGGCCAGCAGTTGGCGCATGACCTCATCCTGGCCTACCCAATTGACAGGAAACTCATCCGGGTGAGCCAAGTGAAGGGATACGCCTTCGATCTCAACGATCATAACTCCACGACCATAGTCTTTCTCACTCTATCAGGATCGGTTCGCGAATTGCCTGTAATCGTTTGGCCGTCAAGTGTGTTGCGGAGGGCGAAACTCGCCGCCCAGCACGGGGCTAAAGAGGAAATCGTGGAACTCGACCGCCACGCCATTCAGGCGCAGCAGCGTCGCGATCTGCGCCCAATGCCGGATTTCGTGCATCAGGATATGGACCGCGATCTTCCTGGGCGTAACGTTTGCCACAAAGTCCAGGATCTTATACTCCCTGGGGCCATCCCACTGCTCGCCGGGGAACGTCTGGAGGAGTTGTATAAACGCCTTCCGGCTGTGTTGACCAAACTGAAACAGCGCCTCGAGGTCGTGATTGGGAATGGAGGCCGGGTCGGTCAAAGGCCGGCCCAAAAGCCTCTCCACGTAGCGCTGTTCCGCGGAAAAGATGTGCCGGATGACGTCGCCCACGTGCTCGAGGCGGCCGTCGCCATGGGGACCCGTCGGGATCGCCAATGCTGGCCCACCGTGCTCTCGAAGGCTGGAATGCCATCTCTCGCGCTCCCAGTGGGTGTATTCCAATAGATCGTTTAGACTTAAGGTGAGCATCCTAAACCTCAGCTTTTCAATATAGTTGATGGAAACGGCCAGGATCTCAGCAAAGTCCAGAAGAGCTTGATATAATAAGGTTTTAGCGAATTCAGGCCGGTTTCGGCCGGGCGTTGCAGGTATCAGCCAGTGTTTTTCCACGTTCGAAATCTGGAGCTACGAGCCGCCCGCTTCGACGTGGAGCTCCCTGCTGGAACCATTGAGTTCCTGGACCCGAAGCTGAAACAGTCCGGCCCGCTTCACGCAGTGGGTCAGGCGGAGCTGGTCATGGGTTCGCTGGACGAGATCCGAGTGACGGGTCACGTCAAAGTCCGGCTGCAGACGGAATGCGACCGGTGCCTGGAGCCGGCTGATTTCGCGCTGGATTCCGATTTCGAGTTGTATTATCGTCCGGTGGCGGACGGGAACCTGGAAGCGAACGCGGGCAATACAGCGCGCCGTGGGCGTCGGCCGGAAGCGGCCAGCGCCGCGCGCGCGGTTCGCGTGGAAGAGAAGGCCATCGATGCCGAAGAGGCGGAGATGGGGTTTTACGAAGGCGAAGGCCTGGAACTGAACGATGTTCTGCGGGAGTTTGTGCTGTTGGCGCTCCCGATGCAACGACTTTGTAGCGAGAATTGCAAGGGGATCTGTCCCGCATGCGGGCAGAACCGCAATCAGAATGAATGCAGCTGCCGGACCACAGCGGGTGACAACCGCTGGGCAGCGCTCAAGGAGCTGAGAAAGTAAATGCCAAATCCAAAACGACGACACTCCAAGCGGCGGACCTCCATGCGGCGGGCCCATGATCACCTGCCCCGCACCGGAATGTCCAACTGCCCCAACTGCCACGAACCCAAGCTGCCCCATCGCGTTTGCCCGCACTGCGGCAAGTACAAGGGCCGCGAAGTGATTGAGGTCGCCGAAGAGTAGTCCCGTACCCCCGGCCATGCAGACCATTGCGGTCGACGCCATGGGGGGCGATCACGCCCCCAAGCGCGAAGTTGAGGGAGCCATTCGGGCCGCCCAAGAGCTGCATATCGGCGTGATCCTGGTGGGCCTGGAACGGGCCATCCGCAGCGAGCTGGCTCTGCATCCACAGGCGGCAGGGCTGCCGATCGAGGTCCATCACGCCAGCGAGTTCATCACCATGGAGGACTCGGCGGCGAAAGCGGTCCGCACCAAGAAAGACTCCTCCATTCGGGTAGCCTGCCGCCTGGTGCGCGATGGCGTCGCGCAGGGTGTCGTCTCGGCCGGCAATACAGGCGCCGTGATGGCGACCGCCAAGATCGTCCAGGGAATGATCCGGGGCGTGAGCCGCCCGGCGCTGGCCTCGGCACTGCCGTCCTTGACCGGATCGCCGCTGGTGTTCCTGGATGTCGGCGCCAACGTGGACTGCAAGCCGGAGATGCTGGCGCAGTTCGCGGTGATGGGCGAGATCTATTCGCGGACCATTTTCCACAACTCCCGGCCGCGGGTCGGGCTGCTGTCGATCGGCGAAGAGGAGCACAAGGGCAACGAACTGACGCGGGCGGCGCTGCCACTGCTCAAGGCCCTGCCCCTGAATTTCATCGGCAACATCGAGGGCCGCGACATTTTCAGCGGTGTCGCCGACGTCGTGGTATGCGACGGATTCATCGGCAACGTGGCACTCAAGGTGAGCGAAGGGCTGGTGGACATGTTCGTCAGCATGCTGCGGGAATCGCTCAATTCCACCATGACCAGCAAGATCGGCTCCCTGCTTTCGCGCGACGCCTACGGTGAATTCAAGCGGCGGCTGGACTATTCCGAATACGGTGGCGCGCCGCTGCTGGGAGTGAAAGGCGTCAGCATCGTTTGCCACGGGCGCTACAACGCCAACGCGGTGAAAAATGCGATCCGGGTA